>DASYRO010000349.1:0-4418 GCA_036004385.1 Candidatus Acidiferrales bacterium | reverse complement strand
CTGACGGGCCGCGCGGCGGCGGTGTTCTTCCATGAAGTTTTCGGGCACCGCGCCGAAGGACACCGGCAGAAGGACGTCAGCGAGGGACAGACCTTCGCGAAAAAAGTGGGCGAGCAGATTCTTCCGTCGTTCATCTCGATTGACGATGACCCGACCGCAAAACGCATCGGCAAGCAGGATTTGCTGGGCTACTACCCGTACGACGATGAGGGCACGCAGGCGGTGCGAGTGCCGCTGGTGGATAAAGGCGTGCTGCGGAATTTTCTGATGTCCCACTCGCCGCTGGTGGGCTTTCCCAATTCCAACGGACACGGGCGACGGCAAGTGGGCTACGAGCCGGTCGCACGGCAGGGAAACCTGATCGTGCACAGCGCGAAGACCATGACCAACGCCGAATTGCGGGCGGCGCTGGTCGCGGAAATCAAGAGGCAGGGCAAGCCGTTCGGTCTGGTGATTGACGACATTGCCGGCGGATTCACCAACACGGTGCGCGGCGCGCCGCAAGCGTTTCAAGTTCAACCGCTGGTGGTGTTCAAGGTGTTCCCGGACGGGAAGCCGGATGAAATCGTGCGTGGCGTGGACATCGGCGGCACACCGCTGGTGTCGCTGACAAAAATCGCGGCCACCGGCGACACGCTGGAAGTATTCAACGGCTACTGCGGCGCGGAGTCCGGCTGGGTGCCGGTTTCTGCGGTGGCGCCAGCCATGCTCATTACGGAGATGGAGGTGCAGAAGAAAGAAACCTCCACGGATAAGCCGCCCATACTGCCGCATCCGAGCCATGACCCGGTGAAGGGTTCACGTCCATGAACCGGGAAGCCAACATGAAAATCGAAAATAGAAAAACGAAAAACGAAAAGTGGAAGATTGACGCGGCGGTCCGTTGGATAGCTGCGGCGATGCTGACGGCTGTTTGCGCGATGCCCGCGCACGCGCAGGTCAAGCAAGCGCAGCCGGGAGATGCCGACCAGACGTTGCGCGCGATGCGCGACGAAATGGAGCGCGCCAAGACGCGGCTGCGCATCGAGGGCCAGGAAAAACCTTTCTACATCGAATACAGGCTGTTGGATGTGGATGTGCGCGCGGTGACGGCGTCGTTCGGCGCGCTGGTCAACACCACGACCGCGCGCAATCGTTTCATGAGCGTGGACGTGCGCGTCGGCGACTATCTACTGGACAGCTCCAACTTCGTCAGCGACGACGCCTTCCGCGGATTCATCGGTTCGACGGGTCAGGTGGGAATCGACCGCGATTACGATTCGTTGCGGCAGGACCTGTGGCTGGCCACCGATCAGGCTTACAAGGAAGCGCTGGTGCGGCTCTCGCGGAAACGCGGATACATCCAGAGCCTGGCGCGGCGGCCGGACATTCCCGATTTTTCGCACGCGGAGCCCCTGGTGAAAGTGGACCCGCGCCTGGAGCCGGATTGGACCGCGCGGAATTGGGAAGAAGAGGCTAAGACCGTCACTGCGGAATTCCGCAAGTATCCGGCGCTCTACAGCACGCGCGTGCTCTATTACCTTATCTACGCGACCACCTACCTGATGAACAGCGAAGGGACGCAGATGCGAACTTCGCGCAGCCTGGCGGCCATCGAGGCCGGCGCGGAAACGCAGGCGCCGGAAGACGGCATGAGCCTGCACAATTTCTACAGTTATTACGCGGTGCGTCCCGCGGACCTGCCGCAGCCTTCTGCGGTCAGCGCGGAAATCGGCCGGATCAGCAAAGACCTCATGGCCCTGCGCAGCAGCCCGCCGGCGCCGGATTATTCCGGGCCGGTTCTTTTTGAGGCGCCGGCCAGCGCGGCGCTGCTTGCGCAGATGCTGGGGCCATCCGCTTCCGGCGCGCGTCCGCCGCTTTCCGTCTTGCCCATGATTGACCAGATGATGGAGCGTCTCGGCGCGCGCAGCGAATGGACGGGACGCCTGAATACCCGCGTGCTGCCCGCGGGGTTTTCGCTGCGGGACGATCCCACCGCCGCGGAGTTCAAGGGCCGGCCGCTGATCGGCAGCTATGACGTGGACGAGGAAGGCGTGAAATCCGAACGCGTGGCTATCGTGGAAGACGGCACGCTGAAGAACTTGCTGATGTCGCGGCGCCCGGGGCCGGACCTAAGCAAGTCCAACGGGCACGGACGCTCGGCAGGGCTCAGCGAGCCGCGTCCGATGATGAGCAATCTGTTTGTCGAATCGTCGCAAGGGAAAAGCACTGCGGATTTGCGCAAGGATTTTCTGGCGGCGTGCAAGGCCGAGGGCCTGGCGTGGTGCGTGGTCGTCAAGCAGATGGATAACCCCGCGTTAAGCTCGCAACGCCAGGACGATTTTACGGAAGCACTGATGTCCGGCGGCGGCGCCGAGCGCGTGCCGCTGCTGGTCTACCGCGTATACGTCGCGGACGGGCGGGAGGAATTGATCCGCGGCGCGAAACTGGCCGGGCTGAACCTGCGGGCGTTGCGCAATATCGCCGGGATGGGAAATGATCCGGCCTTGTATGCGTTCTATCAGAACCCCATGCAAGGGATTGCCGGAACCGCGCTGGGTGCGTTCGGCTCAGCGCAGGGCGGACTGCCCACGACGGTGATTGCGCCGTCGCTGCTGCTGAATGACGTGGACGTGCGCGGCGCGCGCGGCGAACCGCGCCGGCCGCCGCTGGTGCCGCCTCCGCCGCTGAACTAACCGTCGCCGAGAAACCGGAAAATTCCAACGTGGTCTGTACCAGACAAAGTCGCCGGGTTACTGCTTGAACTGCGCCAGGATTTCCTCTTTGGCGTTCAGAACCGCTTTCTCCGGCTTAAATTTCAGTGGGATGTTGAACGTTGTAACTTTCTCATTCACCTTGATCCATCCCAGACGACCAAGCTGGCCCTGCACCTGAACGTAGATGGGCAGGGCTTCCTTCCAACCCTCCGGGACGCCGCTTTGCGTGATGGTGCCGACAAGCTGCCAGACGCCGTTGCCCGCATCCTGCAACTGGTACGTAAAATCGTATTGCGGCATGCCAATTCCATAGACGTACTGATTGAAAAACCAGTCCATCTTTCGTGAACCATCCACGTCCATGGCCGGGACCATGTGCTTATCAACCATGGCCTTGAAGTCTTCGGTGGATGCCGGCTGATTGTGGTAGGTCTGCGTGAAGTCCTGCATCATGCGGATGAATCGCGCGTCGGGCTCCTGGCTGCGCGGGTCGGACATCATCATGCGAATCATGTGCAGGATGTAGCCTCCCTTGCTGTACACCACCACGCCGTATGCTCTTGGCGCGTCCGCCGAACTGAGTCGCGTTCCCATCCAAACCGGGCCGATCAGATCGTAGCGACGATTGCGCAGGTCACCGCCGGCTAGATCCCGCTTGTCCGACTGCAGACGGTTGAGAAATTCTTTTTCGTTCTGGCGGTAGAGAACATAGAGATTTCCAGAAAATTGGGCAAAGCCTTCGGAAAGCCACTGGTCGTGATAACTCTTCCAGCCGACGCGATGGCCCCACCATTGGTGGGAACTTTCGTGGGCGCGAAAGAAGTCGGTCAGCTCAACCTGGTCGCGGATGCCCAGCGTATGGCGCTGCTGGGAATCAAGAAAGGAAAGCGACCACAGGTAGATCAGCATGGGCCAGCCCTGTCCGTAGGAATACCCAAGGGGAAGGCTGCTGACGGCCAGGTGCTTGTAGGGATACGGTCCGAAGTATTTTTCGAAGACGCGGATCGTGTTGGCCATTTCCGTGGCCATATCCTTGGCGCGATGGGCGGGCGCCAGATCGCCCAGGGCTACGTCGGACGCGCGCCTACTGCCCATCGGCGCAGGAGTCATCGGGTTCGCCTCCACTTGGATCGACCGCGCGATATCGTCCTCCTGGCGATTGGCATAGATTTCGATGTCGATGTTGCCGGCTTTTTCCAGCTCCACTTTGTAATCGCCATAAGCGAAGCCCGCCACGGCGAGGGGAATGGAGCTTCGCCAAGTGCTGATCGAAGCGTCGCCTTCTTTGGTTTCGCTGATTTTGTCGCCGGTGGCGACAAACGTGTATCGCTTGGGGCTGTGGAACGTCATCTCGAAATCCGCGCGGGAGGCGAAATCGTTCTCGATCCCCGGATACCAGCCGCTGCTCTGGCAGAAGAAAGTCCCGCTGCCCTCTTTGCGCACGATGCGTTTGCCGGCATAGCCGAAATCGAGCGCCAACTCCTGGCCGGCGCGGGTCGGCTCGCGGAGCACCACTACCACATAGTCGCCATAGGATTGGTTGCGATCCTTTGGGTCCCGCGGCTGGAAAAAAGCGAGCGCGGCGCCGCTGGGATCTTTCACGGATTCGACACGGAGGTTCGCGTCCAGTAGAAAGGAAAGCGCGCGGTCGCCGTCGCCGCGGGGCACGAACTTCACCTGCGTGACAGCGCGAAGGTCGGCGCCCGTGGTCACCGTCGCGTC
>DASYRO010000348.1:0-5357 GCA_036004385.1 Candidatus Acidiferrales bacterium | reverse complement strand
GGCTTCGGCGGCGACGCGGTCCGGGAGCGTGATTTGAAAAGTTTTCGAGACGCGAAGTACGAGCTCCACGCGCTCGAGACTCCCGAGACCGAGATCTCGCTCCATATGCGCGGAGGGCTTGATCTCTGCGGCCACGCGATGAATGCCCAGTTCCGCGAGCAGCCCGGCGACGATGCCGGAGACTTGCTCCGCGATGGCGGCGCGATCGAGTTGGGTACCGGGGGCAGCCATGGGCCTGTGGCTTTAGCTGGGGGACCAGCGAAGAGATGAGGCTACCACAGAAGGCAGCGGTCAGAAATCAGAAAGCCGAGGCTGAATTAAAGCGAGGAACGACGAAGAGAGGGAGGAGGAAAGAGAAAAGCGAAAAAACGAGAAACGGATCAGGCCGGTCAGTCCAGGCGAAAGCGGAGACGGGAAATGGAGCGGGCAGGGGCGCGAGGAGGAACGGGCGCGCCGTCGGGTCCCGCCAGGCCCGCGGCGGAAAGCGAGGAGGACTCATCGAGGTCGAGGAGGACGCAATTCATCTGGATATCGCCGGCGGCGACTTCGAAGCGCGTGGGCAGCGCGTCGAGAAAGCGCTTGAGAATTCCTTCCTTCTCCATGCCGATGACGGAATCGTGCGGGCCGGTCATGCCCACGTCGGTGATATACGCGGTGCCGCGCGGCAGGACGCGTTCGTCGGCGGTGGCCACGTGCGTGTGCGTGCCAATCACCGCGGAAACTTTGCCGTCGAGATACCAGCCCATGGCCTGCTTTTCGCTGGTGGTTTCCGCGTGCATGTCCACGAGAACGATTTTGACTTCGGGTGGGATGCGCGCCAGTTCGCGGTCCGCGGTGCGAAAGGGGCAATCAATCGGCGTCATGAACGTGCGGCCCTGGAGATTCAGAATGGCGTAGCTCGTGCCGTTTTTTGCCGCGCCGATGAACAGGCCGCTGCCCGGCGCGCCGTCGGGAAAATTCGCCGGGCGCAGCAGGCGCGGCTGGTGCGGAAAATAGTCCATGATTTCTTTGCGGTCGAAAATGTGATTGCCACCGGAAAGAATCTCGATGCCTGCCTCGAACAGCTCGTCCGCCAGGCGCGGCGTGATGCCGAAGCCGGAGGCGGAGTTTTCGCAGTTGGCGATGCACAATTCAATCTGCTGCTGGGCGAGGATGTCCGCCAGACGGTCGTGAATGATGCGCCGCCCGGGCGCACCGACGATGTCGCCGATGAATAAAACACGCATAACGAGGCTAAGAGTCTAAGTGTCGAAGAGTCGAAAAGTCAAAAGAGTGGCGAGTTACGAGTGGTGAGTGGCGAGAAAAAAACGGAGCGGTCCACTTGGCCGTGTGGGACTCGATTCTGAACCTCCTGTAAAAGGTGGGCGCCCCGCGCCTGCTTTAAGGCTTTCCCGCCATCCGCCGCAGCGAATCGCGGGACATGCACAAGGGCAGGTCAACCGGGCGCCCGATGGTCCAGTGTTGGTTCAACAAATCGTCGCCCCAGCACGCACCGCGCAGGCAGCTCCAATTCGCATTGTAGCCCCGCCAACAGGACGCGGCAAACGAGCTTAAGCGAAAAAGAAGATGGAACAGGAAAACCAGGCGCAACCGCGAGGTCGTGCGTGCAAGGCAACACGGCGAAAAACACAAATCATTGACACCTGCTTTCGCGTGTGCGTAAACTGAAACATCAACTCATGAACAAGCCGAACACGCGCGCGCTGGCCGTGCTGGTGCTGCTCACGGTGGTGGCGATGCTGGCTGCCGTAACCAGCTTGCACCACCACGACAGCAGCACGCGCGATGCTTGCCGACTGTGCCGCGTCGGGCACATGCCTGCGCTGCAAACCAGCGCCAGCGCCGTCGTTCCAGCGCCCGCCGTGGTGATGTGGCACGAGCCAGCTGTGGCGGTTCATCCTGATCTTGACCCCGTACTTGCGACGGGCCCTTCTCGAGCTCCTCCCTCCGCCTGACACAAATCCAATTGTGACTTGCGAGGCGTTGCGCTGTTCCCGATACAGCGACAGTGCCGCCGTCCATTTTTCGGGGACGGAGACGATTCACGTATTCATCGCATAAAAAAAGGGAGGGGTTATGCTTCGAAGGTTTGCAATCGTATTGCTTTTCGTAGCGGGTTTGCTGAGTTTAGCTGCACCGGGACGAGCGCAAGTAAGTTCCGGAACGATTGAAGGCGTAGTGAAAGATCCGTCGGGGGCCGTGGTGACGAACGCCAGAGTGGAAATTACCTATCCGGTCACCGGTTATCATCGCGAGACCACCACCGACGACTCTGGAAATTTCCGTTTCAGCAACGTTCCCTTCAATCCTTATCACCTGGTGGCGACTTCGCAGGGGTTTGCCGCGTTCGCGCAGGATGTGGACGTGCGCTCGGCGGTGCCCATCAGCATCGCCGTGAATTTGAAGCTGGGTAGCGCGTCAGCCGTGATTACCGTAGAGGCCACGGGCGCGGACCTGGTGGAAAATGAGCCGCAGTATCACACGGATATTGACCGCGACCTGTTTGACAAACTCCCGCTGCAAAGCCGGTCGTCGCAGCTCAGCTCATTGGTGACGCTGGCCTCGCCGGGAGCGGTTGCCGATTCCAATGGCCTGGTGCACGGAATCGGCGACCATGCGGAAAATTCCTTTTCCGTGGACGGGCAGCCCATCACCGATCAGCAGAGCAAAGTTTTTTCCAACCAGATCCCGGTGGATTCCATCCAGTCGCTGGAGGTCATCTCCGGCGCGCCGCCGGCGGAGTACGGAGGCAAGCTGAGTCTGGTGATTAAGGTGACGACACGCTCCGGGCTCGGGCAACGCAAGCCCACCGGCAGCGTGAACGCTTCCTATGGCTCGTTCGGCACGTCGAGCGCCGGCTTCAACGTCGCCTTCGGCGGGCAGAAGTGGGGCGACTTCATCGCCGTGAACGGATTGAACACCGGCCGCTTTCTCGATCCGCCGGAATTCGAGGTGATGCACGCCAAGGGAAACCAGCAAAACGTGTTCAATCGCGCGGATTTCCAGCTCACCGGCCAAGATGCCGTGCATGTGAACGTTGGATACACGCGTTCGTGGTTTCAGACACCGAACTCGTTTGACGCGGCGGCGCTCAATCAGGACCAGCGCGCGCAAATCCAGACGTACAACGTGGCGCCGGCTTGGACACACACGTTCGGCACCACCACGCTGCTGAGCCTGGGAGGCTTCGTGCGGCACGACGGCTTCGACTACTTCCCCAGCGCGAATCCGTTTGCGGACCAACCGCAGACGCTGGCGCAAAAACGCAAGCTGACCAACGCCGGATTCCGCGCGGATCTGTCGTATGTGAAGGGCATGCACAACGTGAAGGGTGGCTTTCTGTTTCAGAATACGCGACTCACAGAAAAGTTCAGCCTGGGCCTGACGGATGCGACGGTGAACGATCCGTGTATCGACGCGAGCGGCGCACCGGTGGGGGACACAACCATTAACGATCCGGCCGCGTGCGGGGCGGCAGGCTTCTTCCCGAACGACGCCTCCAATCCGTTGGCCACGGCGCCGTTCATTCCCCTGCTGGGCTGCTTCGATCTCACGCGGCCCACGCCGTCGCCTCTGGACGGATGCAGCTCCGCAACCAGCAGACCATTCAACTTCCGCGACGAGCACGACATACGGGAAACCGCACTGTATATCCAGGACACGATTACCACGGGTCCGTGGGCCATCAGCCTGGGCCTGCGCGGGGACATCTACCGCGGCGTGCAGGACGACGCGCAAATACAGCCGCGCTTCGGCGTCGCCTACAACATCAAGAAGACCAATACCGTGCTGCGCGTATCGTACGCGCGGATCATGGAAAGCCCGTTCAACGAAAACTTGCTTGTGGCCAGCACAGCGGACCCGGTGATTACCGCGGCGTTCGGCGCGGCGGGCACGATTCGTCCGGGACAGCGCAACGAATTTCACGCCGGCTTCCAGCAGGCCTTTGGAAAGTTCCTCGTCGTGGACGCCGATTATTTGTGGAAGTACACGCACAACGCCTACGACTTCGGCGTGCTGTTCGATACGCCGATCTTCTTCCCAATTGTGTGGCACAACTCGAAAGTCGGAGGGCCAATGGTGCGCATCAGCGTGCCCAATTACCACGGCTTCACGGGCTTTACCGTTCTCAGCAGCGCGTACGCGCGTTTCTTCGAGCCGCAAAATGGCGGCTTGGGCGCATCGCCGTCAGGAACGGCGGTCTTCCGCATTGACCACGATCAGAAATTCCAGCAAACCACACACATGCAATACCGGCTGCCGAAATATCCCGCGTGGGTGGCCTTCACGTGGCGCTACGACAGCGGCCTGGTGGCTGGCGAGGTACCTGTGGCCACGGATACGACGACGCCGGTGGATTTGACCGGACTTTCGGCAGACCAGCAGGCCCAGGCGGGGCTCTTTTGCGGAAGCACGTTCGCAACGTTGACCACTCCGCTCTCCACGTGCGCGCCATCGTTGTACGGCTCGACGCGCATCAAACTTCCCGCGCCCGGGACGGTGGATGACGACCACAATCCGCCGCGCATCCGCGCCCGGCACCTCTTCGACCTCGGAACTGGCGTGGACAATCTCTTCCACGGCGACCGCTATAAGTGGGGCGTGCGTTTCACGGTCATCAACCTGACGAACAAAGTGGCGCTGTTCAATTTTCTCTCGACGTTCAGCGGCACCCACTTCGTCACGCCGCGCACATATTCCGGAGAACTTAGCTTCAACTTCTAGCCATCCCTCTCCGTCGGCTGGGCGGGCACCGCATGTGCCCGTCCGGCTTGACCAAGCAACCACGGGCCGCTAGGCTCTATCCTAAGATATGTCCATGGGCTTCATGCGGACCCCAGAGTGAACAGCCGATCTATCTGCGCAATGGCGGTGCTGCTGTTGGTGTGTCTCGCAGTAGCGCAAGTGCATTTCTGTTGCGAATCGAACGCCGCGCGCAGTCCGCGGCACCAGTGCCAGCTTTGCAAGTCCGGCGGCTGGGCCATGCCCGGGCCGGACGCCACGCTCGACGCGCAGTTGGATTGCAACCCGCTGCTCGATGAGCAGGCCCCTTCCCTTGCGCATTATCGCCCGATTGAAGCAACATCTTCCCGCGCCCCGCCCCAAAGCTGATCGTTTCCTCACTCTCGGCCAAGGTCGATCCGAAAACTTTCCGAAACAGGAGTAAGCCGATGAAAGGTATTGCTGCCGTTGCATTCTCGCTATTTTTGCTGCCGGGAGGAGTGTGGGCGCAAACGCAGAATTCCGCGGGCGCTCCGCCACCGCAGGAGAAACAGGATAAAAATGAAGAACGATTTCGCGCGCTGGAAGAGCGTATCCGGGCGCTGGAGGAAGAACTGCGTTCGGTGAAGGCGCAA
>DASYRO010000347.1:0-2311 GCA_036004385.1 Candidatus Acidiferrales bacterium | reverse complement strand
CAGTTTCAGTCTACGCTGTTTGGAAGAATAATCGCTTCGCACCACAATTTTCGACGTACGCTGGCAAGTCTGGGGACTCTCGCGAAAGATCTGGTTAAGTACCGCGCCGACTGCATCAAGGTCGCCACGCAGTGCAATTCCATCGGGGACAGCCTGCGAGTGCTGGCGCTGGCAAGGGGCAAGAAGAATGTGATTGCCGTACCCATGGGCGAAATCGGCTTGCCTGCTCGCGTGCTCGCCTTGCGCGAAGGCAGCGCGCTGGCCTACGCCGCCGTCGGCGAAAAGACCGCGCCCGGCCAGCTCACGCTCGATGAAATGAAGAATCTCTATCGCGCGGATAAGCTCAATCGCAAAACGCGCGTCTATGGCGTCATCGGCGACCCTGTGAGCCACTCGCTTTCGCCGCTGATGCACAACCTTGCGTTCCAGCAGAAAAAAATTAACGCGGTCTATCTCCCGTTTCTGGTGCGCGAACTGAAAGATTTTCTCCGCGCCATCAAGCCGCTGGGCATTGCCGGGTTCAGTGTCACGCTCCCGCACAAAGAAAAAATCCTGCGCCATCTCGACGACTGTGACCCGCTGGCCACCGCCATCGGCGCGGTCAATACTGTCGTGGTGCGCGGCGGAAAACTCCATGGCATCAATACCGATTACGTCGGCGTACTGCGTGCCCTCGAACGGCGCGTGCGATTCCGCGGCAGCCGCGTGCTGATTTTCGGCGCGGGCGGCGCGTCGCGCGCCGTAGCCTTTGCGCTCGCGCAGGCCGGCGCCGTCGTCTGCGTCTGCGCTCGCCGCATGAAGGAGGCTGAAAAGCTTGCTCGCGCCGTCGGCGGCCAAGCCGTTTCCCGCGCGCGCATATGCAAAGAGTTCTTCGATGCTATCGTCAATGCCACGCCCGTGGGCTTGCATCCCCACAACGATGTATCGCCATTGCGTGCCAACGAACTGAATTGCCGCCTGGTCTTCGACACTGTGTATCGCCCGCTGAAAACAAAATTGCTGCAACTCGCGGAGCGGCGCGGCATCGCAACCGTTTCTGGCATCGAAATGTTCATCGCCCAGGGCAGCGCGCAGTGGGAAATCTGGACGGAACAGCGCGCGCCGTTGGCGTTGATGCGGAAAGCTGTGCTGAACGCGCTGCGTAAGGAAGAGAAGAGGAATGCGAGGGAGCAGAGGAGATGAAGGAGGTAGAGGAAAAATCTCGGTGCTGCTTGCGGGTTTTTCCCTGAATCCTGATTCCTGAATCCTGACGCCTGACCAATGATTCAGCCAGATTTCAAGACGTTTCAAAAGCTCGCCCGCCGCGGCAACCTCGTGCCCGTGTACGACGCGATCAACGCGGACCTGCTCACGCCCGTGTCAGCCTATTTGCGCCTGGCGCATGGTGCGAAGTATTCGTTCCTGTTGGAAAGCGTCGAAGGCGGCGAGCACGTGGCGCGCTACACCTTTCTCGGCGCCGACCCGGTGGAAGTCTTCCGCGCGCGCGGCACGACGTGCGAGGTCAACGGCCGCAGCCATCTGCGCTGGAATGACGTCAATCCCATTGATTTTTTGCGCTCGCGCATCGGTCGCTACAAGCTGGTGCGTCCCGAGGTTTCTCACGGGCTGCCTCCACTGATCGGCGGGGCCATCGGCTATTTCGGCTATGACTGCGTGCGTCTGATTGAGCGCATTCCAGACGCGACACGCGATGACCGCCAGCTTGACGACGCCGTGCTGATGTTTTATCTCGGCCTCGTAGCGTTTGATCACGTGCGTCACCGTCTGTGGATTATCCGCAGTGTGTTCACCGACGGCCCGGGCAGCCTGCGCACCAAATACGACGCCGCCGCGCGCGAAATCGAAAAAACGCGTCGCACAATTGAGCACCCGCTGCCCGCCGCGAAGCGCCGCACGACGGGCGGAAATTTGCGCGTCAATTCGAACTTCAAGAAGCCCGCGTACCTCGCCGCCGTGCGCAAGGCCAAGAACCACATTCGCGCCGGGGATATTTTTCAGGTCGTGCTCAGCCAGCGCTTTTCCGCGCGCGTGAAGACCGATCCCTTTGAAATCTATCGCGCGCTGCGCGTTGTGAATCCTTCGCCGTACATGTACTTCCTGCGCTTGGGCGACGTGGCCGTCGTGGGCAGCTCGCCGGAAATGCTCGTCAAAGTGCAGGGCTGCGACGCGTTTTACCGTCCCATCGCCGGCACGCGGCCGCGCGGACGAGACGACGCCGAAGACAAACGCCTCGAAGCCGAACTGCGCGCCGATCCCAAAGAGCGCGCCGAACACGTCATGCTTGTGGATCTTGGGCGCAACGATCTCGGCC
>DASYRO010000346.1:0-3698 GCA_036004385.1 Candidatus Acidiferrales bacterium | reverse complement strand
ATTCGCCTTAGGGCGCGTATGCTAGGCGACCGCCGCGGCGAAGTCAATCGTACTCGCGATTTTTTTTGAGGGCACCGGGATTTTACGGCCGCCGGATACCTCGATCATTTTTTATCTGTGCACGGGTTGCCCATAACCGAACCGCTGCGGTCCTTTGCGGCCTACGAAGCCCAGCCGTTGGCTGGCCGATGCCGCTGTTCGACCCCCAATTTCCGCCTTTGGGCCGATTCGCCTCGACGCCTCGCTGAATCCGCGTCAAACTCAACGTGTAGAGTAACTTAGCCTGTAGTGTCAATTTGTTGGTGGTTCGTTCTATGCCGGTTTCGCTGGGGGCGAAATTTCCGGTCCGGCCCGCTCATTCCCCGAAATCTGACGGTTAGGAGATATTCGAGATGCCAAGGACTGCGAATGCTACGAAAGCGTTGAAGTATGTGGACGCCGCCGTGACCAAGCTGGCCGCAGCAACCTACAACACCGTCCAATTCTTCAACGGCCGCATCAAGCCCAACCCGTCATTCACTCCCAAGTGGTCGGACAAACCCCTGCTGAAATCCTGGGAGAAGACCAAGCCGACGCTCGGCTTCCCGCGTACCACCGATTCGCTTTGCCCGACTTGCGTGAAAGAAGCGCGCGAAGCCATCTTCAGCGGCAGAAAAGATCTGAAAGACCTCATCGGCGAAAAAGTCGGCGAGATTAAGGCGCAAATCATCGAGCGCGGCGGCCAGATTTGGATGATTAAAGATTGTCCCCAGCACGGCCACTTCGAAGACATGATGGCCGTGGACGCCAAATTCCTCGCCTGGGTTGAAAAGCAATTCCCCGGACGCGACATCCCCGCGCACAACGACGAAGAGCTGCACCGCCACGGCAGCTCCACTGTGCGCTACGGCCGCGGCTCTGTGCTCACCGTGGACCTCACCAACCGCTGCAACATGATGTGCGATCCCTGCTTCATGGACGCGAACCAAGTCGGCTACGTCCACGAGCTTTCCTGGGACGAAATCATGGAGGTGCTGGACAACGCTATCACCATCAAGCCTCGGCGGCAGATGTCCGTGCAGTTCTCCGGCGGCGAGCCGACGATGCATCCGTACTTCCTCGACGCGGTGCGCTACTCCCGCAAGGTCGGCTACAACTCCGTGCAAGCCGCCACCAACGGCATCGAATTCGCCAAGTCCAAAGATTTCTGCCGCAAGGCGTTTGAAGCCGGGCTGCGCTACGTCTACCTGCAATTCGATGGCATCGGCAACGACGCCAACTCGCACCGCCAGGTGGGCAACCTGTTTGACGTGAAGCTGCGCGCCATCGAAAACCTGCACGAAGCGGGCGTGGAAATCGTGCTCGTCACCACCATCGTCAACAACATCAATAACGACCAGGTGGGCCCCATCGTCAAGTTCGCCATGGACAACCCGAAGAAAATTTCCTTCGTGTCCTTCCAGCCGGTTTCCTTCACCGGCCGCGATGAAGACATCACCGACGAGCGCCGCATGAACCAGCGCTACACCCTTTCGCACATGGCCCGCGACGTCAGCCAGCAGGTCGGCAAAGTGGACCCCATCGAGCACTGGTTCCCCATCTCCGCCATGGGCACCTTCTCCGACTTTGCGGACATGATTCATGGACCCAACGCGCAGTGGGGACAGCTTTCTTGCGGCTGTCACCCGAATTGCGGCGTGGGCACCGCGCTCATGATTAACAAGGAAACGAAGGAATGGGCGCCCGTGCCGCGCTTCCTGAATATTCCGCAGCTCATGTCCGATACGCGCGCCATCACGGACGCGGCCCGCGGCAAGGGCTTTTCCAACTTCATGATGGCCATGGCCCTGCTGAAGAATTACCGCCCGTTCGAAGCGCCCAAGAGCCTCGCGCTCGTGGATCTCTTCCGCAAATTCGACAAGACGTTCGCGCTGACCGGTACCGCCAAGAAGAAGGGCTACGGCGACGTCGGCCCGGAACGCACTCGCGAAGAGGCCATGCGCCGCCGGCAGGATCCATGGAACTTCCTGTTCATCGCCGGCATGTGGTTCCAGGATTTGTTCAACTACGACTTCCGCCGCACCGAACAATGCATCATTCCCTACGGCACGCAGGAAGGCGAAATTTCCTTCTGCGCGTACAACACGGGTATTGGCTGGCGCAAGATCATCGAGAACATGCACAAGAACGCGACCGTCGCGCAGTGGTATAAGACACACGGCAAGCACGAAATCTACGCCAAGGGCCGCACCGTGGACCTCGGCAGCTACGATCACTCGCTGAAGATCGACGCCGCAGACGCCGCGCGCGTCAAGTCCCACGAGCACACCGCGCCCATCACCGCGGCCGAAGAAGACCGCATGCGCCGCAAGGCCGCCATGCAGGCCGCCGAAGTCCGCCGCATCTACGAGGAAATGGTGCTCCAGAAGCCGGCGGCGCCCGTCGTGCAAATCGGCAGCGTTGCCGCCATCAAACAGGCCACCGCCGGCTCCAACGCTGAATTGCTCACCATCAAGAGCAACGGCGGCAATGGCAAGGCGAACGGCAACGGCAGCGCCAAGAGCAATGGCAACGGCGCGTCCGCGAAAGACAAATCCGCCACCGCCGATGACGCCGCTTTGGTCTCCGGCGACTAAACGCAGTCCATATCCGAATTGAAAGTGAAACGCCCCGGCTCAATGCCGGGGCGTACTGTTTATGTTGGTCGGAAATGGGTCCCGCTGGCTTGCCGACGTGTTTTACCGGCGCCGGGCTCTGCGATTGCGGCGGGCAGTCAATGCGGGACCCCTTCTTGTGTGCGATCTGTCGTTAATGAGGCCTCGCAAAGCTTCATTCACCGCTTCGCTATCGGGGAAAACCTCGGCGATATCCGGTTCAATGAGCACAAGGTTTGTGCCCGCCATCGCCCGCTCGTAATACTTGCCCCGGACGCCACCCTTCAATGCAGCAAGGTCGTATTCGCGCCTCAATTCGTCTTTCCCGCTACCGTTGCGTTTCCTGGTATTCATTTCTTTCTCGTCGCGTCGCTTCTCGCGCGCTGATCAATCGAATCGTGGATTCGCCTTTGTCGGCGTGGGCCACCAGCAGAAGCCGCCGGTGAGAAGATACCCCGATAGTGATATATCGCAGTTCCTCGGCCGAGTGATCGGGATCATCAAACGTCACTGCCAATGGGTCGAGGAAAACAGTGGCAGCTTCTTCGAACGTTACACCGTGTTTCCTCGTGTTGCGCTGCGCTTTGGCAGCGTCCCACTCGTAGATCACACTGCGATTGTACACGTCACCCGGGAATCAAGCAAAAACCGTTTGCCGCATGTGCGCCGTCGTTTTGCGCTATAATTTTGCGTTCGTGGGGCAGGCTTTCTATCCTGCCGGTAAGATGTAGCGCCGCCCTTCAGGGTGGCATTTCGATCGCGACGAAAATGCCGGGCCAAAGCCCGGCGCTACACGGAGACCGAACGTGCCCATTTACGAATACGTTTGCAACGATTGCAATTCCCGTTACGAAAAGCTGGTAATGTCCAACGGCTCAGCGATCGCCTGCCCGAAATGCGGCAGCAAGAAGCACACGCTGCAATTTTCCACCTTCAGCACCGCGGGCAACGGCTCGTCAACCTCTACCTCGTCCGCTTCCAAAGATTCCGCGTCATCGTTTACCGGCGGCCCTTGCTGCGGCCCTGGCGGCTGTGGCTGCCATTAGCGACGCTCGTTCCTCCTTC
>DASYRO010000345.1:0-11722 GCA_036004385.1 Candidatus Acidiferrales bacterium | reverse complement strand
CGGTGGGCACGGATGAATTGCTGCGACTCGGCATCCAGATAGCCGAAGCGCTGGAGGCGGCGCACGCCAAAGGCATCGTACATCGCGACATCAAGCCCGCGAACATTTTCGTCACCGAGCGCGGCCAGGTAAAAATTCTGGATTTCGGTTTAGCCAAGCTGCTGGAAAACCGCCGCGCGGGCGAAGCGATCGGCGCATCGGCGGTGGTCACCATGGGCCCGGCCAATGAGCAACTCACCAGCCTGGGCTCGACGCTGGGCACGGTGGCGTACATGTCGCCGGAACAAGCTCGCGGAGAAGAAGTGGACGCGCGCACGGACGTGTTTTCGCTCGGCGTGGTGCTCTATGAAATGGCCACCGGCCGGCAAGCGTTCAGCGGGGCCACATCGGCCATGGTGTTCGACGCCATCTTGAATCGCGCGCCTCAGCCGGTCGCGCGCGTGGCGCCCAGCGTGCCGGCGGCATTGCAGCAGATTATCGGCCGCGCGCTGGAAAAGAGCCGTCACGCGCGTTATCAGACTGCCTCCCAAATCCGGAACGACCTCGAGCGCGCAAAGCGTGAAATTGATTCCGGACGAAGCGCCGCGGCTTCCGGCCAGGCGGAGCGCTCCGTTGCCGTGCTCTATTTTGAAAACTTGAGCCGCGGCGAAGAAGAAGTCTATTTCCGTGACGGCATGACCGAAGACATCATCACCGAGCTTTCCGCCATCAAAGACTTGCGCGTGTTTCCGCGCTCGGCGGTGTTCGCGTATCGCGATAAACAAATCACCGCGCCGCAAATCGGGCAGGAATTAAACGCCGCATACGTGCTCGAAGGCAGCCTGCGCCGCGCGGGCAATCGCATCCGCATCACCGCGCAACTCGTGGAATCGCGCACCGGCCTCACCATCTGGGCGCGGCGCTTTGACCGCACCATGGACGACGTCTTCGCCATTCAGGACGAAATGGCCAAAAACATCGCGGAAGCGTTGCAGGTGATGCTCACCGAGGAAGAAAAGCGCGTCATCGAGAAAGTGCCCACGGCCAATGCGGAAGCCTACGATTCTTATTTGCGCGGGCGGCAGTATTTCCATCAGTTCCGCCGCAAAGGCATCGAAGCGGCGCGCAACATGTTTAAGCGGGCGATCGAGATTGATCCCAACTACGCGCGCGCGTGGGCCGGGCTGGCCGACTGCCACTCCTTTTTGCAATTCTACTGGCAGCCCTCGCACGAAAACATGCAACACGCCGATGCCGCCAGCCGCAAAGCGCTGGACCTCGACCCGGAACTCGCCGAAGCGCACGCCTCGCGTGGGCATTTTCTTTCCCTGCTCGAACGCGACGAAGAAGCGCGGCGCGAATTCGAAGCGGCCATCCGCCTGAATCCCAGCCTCTTTGAAGGATATTATTTCTACGCGCGCTCCTGCCTGATTCACGGCAACTTGGAAGAGGCGGCGAAGTTATTCGAGGAAGCCTGCCGCGTCCGTCCGGACGACTACCAGGCTCCCAGCCTGCTGGCCAACACGTATGAAGGCATGGGCGTGGACGCGTCCACCGTGCAGGCCGCGCATCGCCGCGCCATCGAAGTCATCGAGAAGCACCTGGAAATGCATCCCGACGACGTGCGTGCGCTGTATCTGGGCGCGCAGAATTTGTGCCGCCTGGGTGAGCTCGAGCGCGGCCAGGCCTGGGCGCAACGCGCGCTGGCCATTGATCCGGAAGATTCCGCGGTCTGCTACAACGTTTCCTGCATCTACGCCATTCTCGGCAAGACCGAGCAGTCCATCGAGTGCCTGGAAAAATCCATCGCCTGCGGCTTCGGCGACAAGAAAATCATCCAGAACGATCCCTACCTCGCACCCATCCGCAGCCATCCGCGCTACATCGCCCTCGTGAATAAACTCGCGGCCACCGATTCCCGCGGGTGAGCTAGTTCGGAGCCAAAAGCCAGATCCCTCGTCCCGATGAAAATCATCGGGCCTCGGGATGACACCATTCCAGCCTTCTATCAGGATTTGGCGGCTTTCTTGGCGTGTTTCTTTTCGGGGCCGACGCGCGCGCCGGAATACATGGTGAGCTTTCCGTCGGCGACGTTGCCGATGTAGCGCCCGCTGGCGGTAAACTGCATCACTTTCTGGCCGGAGCGAGCGAGTTCCGCCCAGCGGGAAGACGTCTCCGGGTTCTGCTCGATGCCGCGGAGCGACTGCCCGTCCAGCTCAAAATCCACCTGGCGAAGGCGGCGGCGCTTGGTGCGCTGCACCGAGTACCGCCGCCGGCCCAGTTCGACGATGTTGGCGTTTTCTTCCAGGGATTGACGCCACACCGCCAGCATGGCTTCTTCGAGGGTCATTTGCTCGCGGCTTTGGCGCGTGCTTCACGCATGGCGGCGAACATCGCGCGCATTTTCTCGTTGGTGCCGGGCGCCTTGCTTTCGCGCCATGCTTCCAGCCGCTTCACGCACGCTTCCAGGTTGTGGAAGATGTACGGATTGCCGAAAGCGGCGCGCCAAGCCGGCGCGGCAGGCTTGACCTTTTCCCAGACGATCCACATTTCGCCGTTGTTTTCGAAAAACAGCTCGTCATCAATCAATCCGCGATTCACCAGGCTGCATGCCATCTCCCAGTAGCTGGCGACCATGCGGATGTAGGCGTTTTCCTCGCTGCCCGGCGGATATTTGGCCATGAATTCTTCCGGCGAGCCGGCCGGAACGTACTGGTCCACATACCACGCGCGGGCCTTGCGGAGTTTTTCTTCCCGGCGCAGTTCGAATAACCTCAACATCAGATTGGCTTGCTCGTGCGATACATTTCCCATGTTCTTCTTCCCCCTTGTTGAATACAGACCAGTGTGAGCACCGATCCGCTTACTGAGATTTATCGCCATCTCCTGCGACGACTTTTGGTGCAGTCGAGATACCGATCTGCTCCTGCTCGAAGCGCGCGCGCATGCGGCGGCGCAGTTCGCGGGCCACGTCGTGCTGGCGATTGGGCGCCGTGCGCACTTGCACGCGCAAGGTGATGGTCTCGGCGGCGAGCGTTTCGACTCCGAGTACGCGCGGGCCGTCCACCAGCGCGGCGCTCCACTTTTCATCACTCCGCATTTCTGCGGCGACTTCTTCCATTACGCTAAGCGCGCGGGTCACATCGGATTCGATCGATAACGTGACGTCCACAGACATCTGCGACCAATCGCGGCTCAGGTTAGCCAACGTACGGATTTCGCCGTTGGGGATGGTGACCAGAGCGCCCTGCGGGTCGCGTATCACCGTGCGCCGCAGTGTCAAATGCTCGATGCGGCCGGCCTGGCCGCCGATGCGCACCGTGTCGCCCACTTCAAACTGATCCTCGAAGATGATGAAGAATCCGTTGATGATGTCGCGGACCAGATATTGTCCTCCGAAGCCGAGGGCCAGGCTGGCCAGACCGGCCACGGCGGCGATCGGCGTTATGTTAAAACGCAGTTCCGCCAGCGCCGACAGCAGCGCGAGGGAAATAATGATAGCCGTGCCCGCGCTGTACAGCAATTCGGCCAGGGTGCGCGTCTGCTGCTCGTGCCTGACGGCCGTGCGCGACGTGTCCGCTGCTGGACGAATCAGCCGTTTAGTCAGCACCCGCAGCAATCGCACCAGGATATATGCCAGGACGAGAATGCCCAGCAAATGCAGCCCGATGGTGATGGCGTCTTGCGCCCAGGGGGGCAGTCCAGGAATCATGGCTCGTCCGATAAGGAAATCAAATTATACCATCCGCCGCCGCATGGCGCTTTGGCCGGATTTGCGGTAACTTCTCGGTGGCCCGCCGCGTCAGTAGGGACAAGTCGGCGGGGTGCGAATTGCGGCGAGTGGCCGCCGCAGCCGGGGCTGCCAAGTGGCGCCGAAAGCCGCGTTTTCTAAAAACGGAAATTCGAAACTCGTGAAGCGTAGGAGGAGGGAGCCGTGAAGAACAATTTGGTGCGTCACATTTCTTTCGCGCTGATTTGTGTGGCGCTGGTAGCGACGGGGGTGGCAGCGAAGCCCGCGCAACTGTTGCGCCACCCGGATTATCACAATGGAAAAATCACCTTCAGCTACCTGGGCGACATCTGGGTGGTCAACGAAGACGCCACGAACCCGCAGAGGCTCACCGTGCACACGGCGCGTGATGTCTTCCCGCGCTTTTCGCCCGATGGGAAGTGGATTGCCTTCTCCTCGAACCGCTACGGCAACATGGACGTTTTCGTGATTCCGGCGGAAGGCGGCGAGGCGCGGCAGCTAACGTACAACAGCGCGGGCGACAGCGTCGTCGGGTGGTCGCGCGATTCGAAGAAGGTCATCTTCAGTTCGGCGCGCGGGCTGATGTATCCCGGTACGCCGAATTTGTATGAAGTGGCTCTGGATGGAGGATTAGAGCAGCCGCTGCCTACTGACTGGGGCTACTGGGGCAGCTATTCGCCGGACGGAAAGAAATTCGCGTTCAACCGCCACCCTATGGTTTGGTGGCGCAAGCACTATCGCGGAAGCTACTCGGCGGACCTGTGGGTGATGGACGGCGCGAAGTACAAGAAAATCCTCGACGCGGAGCTGCCCGACGAGCAAAAGCCCAACAACTTCTGGCCCATGTACGGCAACGGAGAAATTTATTTCGTATCCGACCGCGACGTCGTCTCCAGGCCGGGCACCAAGGAAGTGATGCAGTCGGCCAACAACCTCTGGAAGATTTCCGAAAACGGCGGCAAGCCTGTGCAGGTCACGCACCACAAGAGCGGCTCGCTGTTTTTCCCGTCCATGTCTTCCGACGGCAAGGTCATCGTCTATGAGCAGGACTTCGGCCTGTGGAAACTGGAGACGGCTACCGGCAAGACGACGGAAATCAAGGTGAACATCATTTCCGACTGGAAGGAAAACAATTTCGAAGTGCTGACCGTCAACGGCGAAACGAACGGCTATCACCTTTCGCCTTCCACCAAGCGCGCGGTGGTTTCCGCGCACGGCGAGCTGTTTACCATCGCCACGGACCGCGGCGACGTCACGCGCGTGACCAACAGCTACACGCGCGACGGCAACGCGCAGTGGTCGCCCGACGGCAAGCGCCTCGCCTGGGTCAGCGACCAGTCCGGCCGCGAAGAAGTGTGGGTGGCCGACGTGGAGGGTAAAAACGCCAAGAAACTTTCCGACGCGGACTCGGAAAAATCCGCCATCCGCTGGCTGCCGGACGCGAAATCGCTCGTGTACACAGCGTCGGATCACAAGATGTATCTCGTCGAAGTGGACACCGGCAAAACGCAAACGCTGGCCACGAATGACGCCAGCAACATCCAGGGGCCGGACGTTTCGCCGGACGGCAAGTGGATTGCGTACACAAAGGCGGATCCGGACATGCGCCCGCACGTGTTCATCGTTTCCACCGCGGGCGGCACGGAGCACCGGCTGAGCGACGATCTGCTGTTCAGCAGCTCGAACGCGCGGTGGACGCCGGACGGCAAAAAAATTATTTTCCTCGGCGGCTACTTGCAGGGCGGCTCGGCAACGATTCGCGACAACGTCGCGGCGCTCTATGCCGTGTCGCTTACGAAAGACGAGAAGGATCCCATGAGCCGCGACATTGACGACGAAGAAGCAGCCGTGGCCGCGGAGCGCGCGGAAGCAGCCGCGCGGCGTCCCGCGGGCGCCGGCGGAGCGGCCCAGGCCGAAGTGAAAATTGACTGGGATGGACTCGAGCGGCGCATCCGTCAAGTGACGCGCATCAACGACAGCATCTCCACGGCCGTGGCCGCGCCGGATAGCCGCAGCTACGTGTTCGTCGCGCAGACCGAAGAAGACGGGCGAAACATCGCCGTGCTCTACTCGATTCAATCCACCGGAGAACAGATGCGGCGCGTGACGACGTCGCAACCGCCGGCGGAAGGCGAGGGCGGAGGCTTTGGCGGATTCGGCGGAGGCATCGGCTCGCTGCAATTCTCTAAAGATGGCCGCACGCTGTTCTTCCTCGAAGGCAATCGAATTAATTCTATCGGCATCGGAGGTGGAACAGGCGGCGGTGCAACGGGCGCAGCAAGCAGCGCCCCTACGGGCGGAGGTGCTGCCAGTGGAGGCGGCGGGCGTCAGCGCATCAACTTCACCGTACGCGTCGAAGTGGACAACCGCGAAGAGCGCAAGCAGGTGTTCAACGAAGCTTGGCGGGTGATGAAGAATCGCTTCTACGACGCAAACATGCACGGCGCGGACTGGGTCAAGGCCAAAGCGACGTACGAGCCGCTGCTGGCCGATGTGGCCGACCGCGAAGAATTGCAGAGCGTCATCAGCCAGATGATCGGCGAGCTGAACGCGTCGCATACCGGCATCGGCGGCGGCGGCGCGCCGGACCGCGACGCCATTCAAACGCGCTATCCGGGCTTCGAACTGGTGGCCGACACGTCGGGCTACTACAAGGTCTCGTACGTTTACAAGAACGGCCCGGCGGACAACGACTACGTGAAAATCAAAACGGGCGATTACATCCTGGCCATCGAGGGCATTCCGGTGAAGTCCGGGGAGAATTACTGGAAGCACTACAACCTCGCGCCGGGACGCAAGCTGGACTTCACGGTGAACTCCAAGCCGACGACGGACGGCGCGTGGACGACGAAAGTGGTGCCCGTCAACGGCGGCGCCTACGGCACGCTGCAGTACGAAAAGTGGGTCGAAGACCGGCGGCAGATGGTCGAGAAACTTTCCGGCGGCGAAGTTGGCTACCTTCACATCCGTCAGATGAACGCGCAGGCGCTGCGGAAATTTGAGCGCGACCTTGCGGACAATCACTTCAAAAAAGCGCTGATCATTGACCAGCGCTTCAACCCCGGCGGCGGTATCGACCAGGAACTGCTGCAGATCTTGCAGCAGCGGCAGTATCAGTACACGCGCGGGCGGGACTCTGTGTTCGTCACGCGGCCGCAGCGCGGCTTCCTCGGGCCGATCGTCGTCATGCAGAACGAACGCTCCACGTCCGACGCGGAAGTTTTTCCGGACGGCATCCGCACGCTGAAGCTCGGCAAAGTCGTCGGCATCAACACCTACGGCGCGGTCATCGGCACGGGGTCGTACACGCTGCTCGATGGCTCCGCCATCCGCACGCCCGGCTCCGGTCTGTGGAACATCTCCGGGCAAAACCTGGAAAACTATGGCGTGCCGCCGGATGTGTACGTGGATAACTCGCCGGCCGACTTCATTACCGGCCGCGATGCGCAGCTTGCCAAAGCCGTCGAAGTGCTGAAGGACGAAATCAAGAAAACGGCGCAGAAGAACATTCTCGGCGCCGGAAAGTAAATAGTTGTGATCGGTGATTGGTGATTGATTGAAATTGAGTGATTGAGTGATTTAGGAAACTGAGCGATTGAGTCGGTGGCGATTGAGTGATTTAATTGCTGCGCCATGATTTCTCGCCCAGAGGAACTGCGCGAGCGCACGAAGCAATTCGCAATTCGAGTGATACGTTTATTTCGCGCGCTGCCGCGAAGAGAAGAAGCTCGCGTCATCGGCAGACAACTCCTGCGTTCCGCAACTTCCGTTTCGGCAAACTATCACGCAGTTTGCCGGGCCAGGTCGCGCCCTGAATTCACCGCGAAAATGGGCGTCGTTCTGGAGGAGACTGACGAAACTCAATTTTGGCTCGAGCTGCTGGTTGACGCCGGCATCGTTGAGAGGGGCCGGTTGTCACCGCTCAGGGAAGAATCGGAACAACTCGTCCGCATCTTCCGATCCTCCATCCAAACCGCCCGGCTCAGAAAATGAGTGGTTCGTAACCGCCAACTGGACGACTCCGCCGCCAAGCGACGGCGCAAGTTGCCCCGGAGATCCTAAATCGCTCAATCACAAATCACTCAATCGCTCAATCTTTCGATGAGCATTCACTTCAGCACACCAGGCGAGAGCTAAAAGATGAACTTACTTCAACAAATGAGTGTGCATGACCACGAGCAGGTCATCGCGTTTCAGAACAATGCCGTCGGGCTGCGTGGAATTCTGGCGATTCATGACACGACGTGCGGGCCGGCGTTGGGCGGAGTACGCATCTGGAAATATGCGAGCGAGGATGAAGCGTTTGAGGATGCGCTTCGGCTTTCGCGCGGGATGACCTACAAGGCGGCGATTTCCGAGCTGCCGTGCGGGGGAGGGAAGTGCGTCATTCTGCTGCAAAAAGGAATGAAGCGCGCGGAGGCGTTTGTAGCGTTTGGGCGGCTGGTGGAGAGTCTGCACGGGCGGTTTTATACGGGGCGCGACGTCGGCATTACGGATGACGATTTGCAAGCGATTGCGCGCGCCACTCGGTATGTGTCCAAAGAGCAAGACCCCGCACTGGGCGACATCAGCGAGCACACCGCCATCGGCATGTGGCACGGGATGCGCGCGTGTCTGGATTTTGCCGGTCTGCGCAAGGGCGGCAGAAAAATTCGTGTCGCCCTGCAGGGCGTGGGCAGCGTCGGACTGCGGCTGGCGCGGATTTTGAAGCAGGAAGGGATGGAGCTGATCGTCGCGGATTTGAATGCGAAGCTGGCGAACTCCGCGGCGAAAGAGTTGGGTGCGAGAGTTGTGTCGCCCGAGGAGATTTTGTCGCAGGAATGTGACGTGCTGGCGCCGTGCGCGCTGGGAGGCGTGCTCAGCGCGGAGACGATTCCGCGATTGAAGGCGCGGATCGTCTGCGGCTGCGCTAACAATCAATTGGCGTCGCCGGAAGCGGGCGACGAATTGGCGCGGCGCGAAATTCTCTATGCTCCGGACTATCTGGTGAACGCCGGCGGGCTGATCCGCGGCGCGGAATATTTTCTCTTCCGGCGGGCGGATAGCCACCCGAGCCTGGCCAAAATCTACGACCGCATGCTCCGCGTGGCAAAGCTGGCGGTCGAGCGCAAAGTAGCCACCGCGCGCATCGCCGACGAGGTTGCCGAATCGCGATTAAAGAAAGCCAAGACGTTTGCCGATCTTCACTGGGGCCGCGGTATCACGCAATCGCCACCAATCGACCACTGACTTACCTTGTTTTGTCAATCCAGCTCTGTAGCGCAGCCGCGCGTTTCGCGAGAATTCGCACGGCTGCATCCGAAATCCGTTCCGCCGCGGGCCGACGGACTGGCGGGGTTCATCCTTCGGAGTTACAATCATTCTCGGTAATTTCCCGCGCGTTTCCGTGTACAACGAGAGGACGCGCACTGCGCGCCTGTAGCTCAACGGATAGAGCACCGGCCTCCGGAGCCGGGTGTTGGAGGTTCAAATCCTCTCAGGCGCGCCATTATTTTCCTGGTCCTTTCTTGTATTTCGTCAGCTTCCAAGGACAGTGGCTTTGCGAAAATCAATGGGACTCAAGGTTCTAGGGGCGCCACTGATTACGCTTAGCGTGCTTGGCTTTATGACGGTCGCCGATGATTGGCGCCACACGGGGGAATTACTCGGAGTCGGCAGCGTGCTGATCGCAGGGGTTGTCCTGCTCCTCATTGCGCTCGCGCGCGGCAAAGTTCGGCGGTGAATTCTGAAGCATTCCTCCAAGCGTGGCAGATGGAAGTCTTTTGGGGCTCGTCCGACCGGGCAATCAAGCGGGTGCAGCGGGGACGGCAGCCTCCGCTGGTTTTGGTGAAACGCCCAGCCGGTTTTTCCACACCAACCAGAATAGCAGGCCGGCCGCGGCGCCTCCCAGATGTGCCAGCGAGGAGACGCGGCTGAATCCGGCGAGTTGTTGCCACGCGCCCAATAACTGGAGGAAAAACCACAACAGTAGCGCGACCCCCGCGCCGAAGCGGATGGGGTAGAAGAGAAGCCAACGCGTCAGGATGAGCAAACGGGCTCGCGGGAATTGTAATCCATAAAAGACAATCAACCCGGAAATTCCCCCGCTGGCGCCCACGACCGGAACGCCGGAGTATGGATCCATGGCGATGTGAAGAAAGTTTCCTGCCAGCGTCGCGGTCAAGAGCAGGACTAAGTATCTCGCTTTTCCCAGATAATCCTCGACGTTATCCCCAAATACAATCATGAAATACATGTTCGCAAAGAGATGGAAAAACCCACCGTGAAGGAAGAATGAGGTCAACAAGGTCAGCCCGCCCATCCGCCAGGCGAGCGAAGGCACTAAACAAAATAGATTCATCAAACTGGGATTCATCCACGCCCATACGCTCACCATGGTGATGAGCGCGGCGAGACTCCAGGTCAGCCACGGCCGCTGCAGCATGACGGCACTATCGCGCTCCACCGGCACGCCCATCAGCGCGAATGCCCATTTCCACTTGTGATCCAGCATGCGCTTGACGGGCGCCAATTCCCTTCCGTACATGACGCGAAGCACTTCATACTCCCGTGGATCGAACCACACCGAATTGCACGGATAACAAACGTCCAGCGTAACCGACTGCGGGCCGCGCGGAACCAGCACACGCGTCATTGCCTGGCTGCAGCCCGGGCAGCGGCGCTCTCCCGCTGTCTTCGTGGTGCGCACGCGGGTCAATAGTTGTTCCTGGATGTCCCGGCGGATGGCTACGCGGACTGCGCCGAGCGGCACGAGGGATCCGCCACAAGTGCGGCAGAGTTGGAAGACTCTCATGCCGGCATGATTCGTTTCCAGCGGCACGCGGCAAGTCGGGCAATTGGGCACGGCGATTTGGCCGGATAATACACCCGTTCGTGCGGGCCCATCCGATTGAATTTCTCTAGAGCGCATTCTGGCATGCGAGGCCGCGCCGCACGGTTGACAGGCCCCGAATCGGAGTGGTATAAGTGTTATACCATCGTGCGATTTCGCTTTGACGTCCGCAAGAGCCGGAGGCTTCGTGCGAATCCCAATCGCCGGATCGGGTTCGAGGAAGTGCAGGAGGTCTTCTCGCACCCCTATTATGTCGACCGTCGTTCGGATTTTCCGGAATAGCACCGGGCCATCGGTTGGGTAGGAGGGCGGTTATACACCGTGATCTTCGAGATTCGAGAGGATGCGGAGGGCGAATACTACCACTTGGTGACACTTTGGAAAGCAACGCGGGAGGAGCGGAACCTGTATGAAAAAAAAACGTAAACGAATCAAACCAGTTTCAGCGGAGGCGATCGCGAGGATGGCGGACAAGGGCCATGACGTCTCGCGCTTTTTCAGCAATTCCGGCCGGATGATGGACCCTATCCAACGCGTGAACGTAGATCTCACGCGGGCGATGCTGGAGGAGTTGGACCGCGCGGCAAAAGAATTGAACGTCAGCCGGCAGGCTGTGATAAAGACTTTGATCCGATACGCGCTCGACCAGCACTACCTTGCGAAAAACTCGGCGAGGCGGACGATTGCATCGTAGGTCTGGTGGAGCACGTAGTTTCCGGAGGTGGCTATGCGCAAAGCGGCATTGATGGTTCTGGGTGTTGTGTTCACGATTGCTGCAATGGCGGACACGAAGCCGAATGCGGCTACGTACGTGCCCGCGGCGGATGTGGATGCCACGTTGAAAAAAGCGCCGCCGTCGGCAGTGAGCGATCAGCCTATCCGCATGGTGGACGCGGGCGGATATAACGTCGGCGTCGCCGTGGTGAGCCGGCCGAGAACGTCGAAGCAGGGCGCACCCGTCTTTCACGAAAAAGTTGCGGAGATTTATCACGTCATCGCGGGCTCGGGGACGCTGGTGACCGGCGGCACGCTGGAAAATCCCAAGCCGCGGCCGGTGGACGCAACCGAAGTCTCGCAAATTAACGGCCCCAGCGTGACCGGCACCGCCGTGCATGGCGGCGAAACGCGTCAAATCAAAGCCGGCGACGTGGTGATTATTC
>DASYRO010000344.1:0-3043 GCA_036004385.1 Candidatus Acidiferrales bacterium | reverse complement strand
GCCAGCCACGCCTTCATCAACCTGGCAACTATATTGTTCTACGTGCCCGCGCGGCGGGGCGAGGAAGCGCGCATCGCATTCTCCGGGTTACGCGAAGGATGGAGCGTGGCCGTGGCATTACGGCCAGGTGAAAACTCGACGACGTTCGTCGCGCCGGGCTACGACGCATTGGTGGATGCTCCCGTCGAAATTGGCGATTTCCAGCAGTTTCGTTTCGAAGCCCCAGGGCCCGGCAGCCCGCCACGGCCGGTCAAGATCCGTGTGGTCATTCACGGCGACGGATGGACGCAGGAGCGCATCACCGGAAGCCTGAAAAAAATTGTTTCCACGGAAACGCAACTGATGCGCGATGTTCCGTTCGATGAGTTTTTGTTCCTCTATCACTTCGGCCCGGCCGCGGGCGGAGGAGGCGGAGGCATGGAGCATTCCAACTCCACCGCGATTCACACTGGCTCGGCGGGGACTTTTGAAGGCGTCACGGCGCACGAATTTTTCCACCTGTGGAACGTGAAGCGCATCCGCCCGCGGACGCTCGAGCCGGTGGACTACACCAAAGAAAACTGGACGCGCGCGCTGTGGTTTGCCGAAGGCGTCACCAGCACCTACGGAAGTTACACGCTCGTGCGCGGCGGCTTGTGGAGCCGCGAACAGTTTTACGCGGACCTCGCCGGCCAAATTTCGGAGTTGGAATCGCGTCCCGCGCGCTTGTGGAAGAGCGCCGAAGAGGCCAGCCTCGACGCCTGGTTCGAAAAGTATAGCCCCTACAGGCGCCCGGAATACAGCATCTCGTACTACAACAAGGGGCAGCTCCTCGGTGTGCTGCTGGATATTCTGATTCGTGATGCCACGGATAATCGCGCCGGACTTGATGACGTGCTGCGCGATTTGAATGAAAAGTTCGCCAAGCGCGGGCGCCCCTATGACGAGACCAAAGACCTGCGCGCCGCTGTGGAGCGCGCGGCGGGAAAGAGTTTCGGCGAATTCTTCGTCAAGTATGTTTCCGGCACCGACGAATTGCCATGCAAGGACGTTCTGGCTCGCGCGGGATTGCGCCTGAAACCTCTGGGACAGTTGCGCGCGGACTTTGGGTTCACCGTGAGCCGCGGCCCTGACGCTGTGTCTGTTGTGTCGCTAATGGAAAGCGGCAGCGGAGCGGAGAAGGCGGGCATCCGGGACGGCGACGTCCTGATGGAGTTGGACGGCGCGCCCTTTCCGCGCAATCCGGGCACGTGGCTGCGCGAGCACCAGCCCGGTGCAACCGCGCGCGTCAAAGTCCGCCGGGGCTCAACCGAAAGGGAAGTGGCTTTCGCGCTCGGGCAGCGGCAGGAATCCAGTTACCGGATCGAAGACGACGAGAACGCCTCGGAAAAAGAACGGCGCATTCGCGAAGGCCTCATCAAGGGCATCACGAACTCTCCGTCCGGGGCGGGCCGCTGAGCCGATGCTGCGCAGCTTCATCGCCGTGACGTTTCTGGCGCTCTTTCTGATACTGGTAGGGCCGCTGCTTATTCTCCACTGCCTGATCGCCGGGTCCCCGGAATTTCTCTATCGCATCGCCGCGGGAGCCACCGAATTCGCGCTGGCCATTTGCGGGACGCGGGTAAAAGTCGACGGGCGCGAGAATATTCCGCCGGGTGTCTGCATCTTCGTGGCGAACCATACCAGCAACGCGGATCCGCCCGTGGTGGTTGCTGCCATCCCGCGACGCGTGGCGATGCTGGCGAAAAAAGAAATTTTTCGCATACCGATTCTGGGAACTGCCATGAAGCTCACCGGATATGTTCCCGTGGACCGCAGGCACCGCGAATCGGCCATCGCCAGCGTGGATTTGTCGCTTGAGAACCTGAAGCGCGGTGTGTCCTATCTGATTTTCCCGGAAGGCACGCGCAGCCCGGACGGACGATTGCGTCCCTTCAAGAAGGGCAGCTTCGTGATGGCCATTCGCGCGCAGGTGCCCGTGGTGCCGGTGTCTGTGATCGGCGCGCACAAGATCATGCGCAAGGGCGAGAGCGCAATCTATCCCGGAGAGGTGACCGTAAAGATCCATCCGCCGGTGCAGGTGAACAGCTACACGGTGGAGCATCGCGACGAGTTGATTGCCAGGGTGCAGGCGATTGTCGCATCAGGATTGCCGGAGGATCAGCAGCCGCTGGCGCCGAACACAGAGTGCGCAGATTCCTCGCTGCGCTCGGAATGACAACGTTCACTCCTCACGCTCACTACTGACGATCAACTCAGGAGTGTTTTTCCAATTCTGCTTTTAGCTCACGCACTGCCTTCACCAGCTCGGGCAAGTGATTGAAGGCCGCGACGCATTTCAGCCATTGCTTGTTGTCCATCGCCGGATAACCCGAAAAGATTTCTCCCGCAGGGACGTCGTTGGGCACGCCGCTCTGTGCGGTAAGAATGGTGCCGTCGCCGATTTCGAGATGTCCGGCGGCGCCGACTTGTCCGGCGAGGATGCAGCTTCTGCCGACGACGGTGGAACCCGCGAGTCCCACCTGGCCGCAGAGGAGCGTATCTTCGCCGACCGTGGAGGCGTGGCCGACCTGCACGAGATTATCCAGTTTTGCGCCCCGCCGAAGGCGGGTTTCACCGATGGTCGCGCGGTCCACGCAACTCCCGGCCTGGATTTCCACGTCATCTTCGATCACGGTGATGCCGGACTGCTGCATCTTGTACCAACGGCCGGCGGAGTCCTTCGCAAAGCCGAAGCCGTCGCTTCCGACCACGACGCCGTTCTGCAAAATCACGCGATGGCCGATGCGGCAGAATTCGCGCACTGTGGCATGCGAATGGGCAAAGAAATCGTCGCCGATGCGCGCGCCGCGATAAATGCTCACAAAACTGTGCAGCACCGCGCTGGTGCCGATTTCCACGTCATCGTCCACAAAGCAGAATGGCCCGATGTGGGCGCCGTCGCCGATTTTCGCCTTGCGGGAAACGGCCGCCGTGGCGTGAATTCCCGGCGAATACTTCGGAGGCTGATAGAAAAATTCGATGGCGCGGGCGAAGTCCAGATAGGGATTCTCCGAGCGCAGCG
>DASYRO010000343.1:0-3490 GCA_036004385.1 Candidatus Acidiferrales bacterium | reverse complement strand
TCCATGATGTCGAGGATCTGCAGCCGGGCCTTGCGGGCCTGCTCCAGAGCTTCACGCATCATGGCCGGACTCACGCCGAACACCTTGATGTCCATTTGCAATGCGGTGATGCCCTTGCGCGTACCGGCTACTTTGAAGTCCATGTCGCCGTAGTGGTCTTCCGCGCCGGCGATGTCCGTGAGGATGGCGTACTTCCCGTCTTCCACCACCAATCCCATGGCGATGCCCGCGCACGCCGAGCGCAGCGGCACGGCCGCGTCCATCAGCGCCAGCGACCCGGCGCACACCGTGGCCATCGAAGACGACCCGTTGGATTCCAGAATATCTGACACGATGCGCATGGCGTACGGAAATTCTTCTTCCGAGGGCAGCAGCGGAAGCAGCGCGCGCTCCGCCAGCGCCCCGTGACCGATTTCGCGGCGGCCCGGCCCGCGCGCGAATTTCACTTCGCCCACGCTGAACGGCGGGAAGTTGTAGTGCAGCATGAAGCGCTTGAACGTCTCTTCTTCGAAGAGCAAGTCCAGCCGCTGCTTGTCTTCCTTGGTGCCCAGCGTGACCGTGCCCAGCGATTGCGTTTCCCCGCGAGTGAACAGCGCCGAGCCGTGTACGCGCGGCAGCAGTCCCACCTCGCAGTTGATCTGGCGGATCTGGTCGAACGCGCGCGCGTCCGGCCGGCGGCGCCGCTCGAGGATGTCTTCGCGGAAGATACGCTCGCGCAGGCGCTCGAATGCGCGCTTGGCCAGCGTCTGCTTCTCTTCGTCTTCTTCGGGGATCGCCGCCAGGATTTCCTTCTTGATGGCGTCCACCAGGCCGTAGCTTTCTTTCTTGGGGTGCTTGGCGGTGTCCAGCGCGTCGTGCAGGCGTTCGCCGTATTGCTGCTCGATTTGCTTGTAGAGCGCTTCATCGAACGGCAGCGGCGGGACGACAACCTTTGTGGGGTTCACCAAGCCGTGCAATTCCTTGATGGCCACGATGATTTTCTTGATTTCGCTGTGCGCGAACGCCAGCGCTTCCGCGACAGTGTCCTCGGAAACTTCGGAGGAACCGGCTTCCACCATCATGATGGCTTCATCCGATCCGACCACGATGATGTTCATCAGGCTGATTTTCTGGTCCGCCACCGTGGGATTGGCGATGAGCTGGCCGTTCACCAGCCCCACGCGCACCGCCGCGACGGGATGTTCGTACGGCAGGTCCGACGCGTAGCACGCGGCCGACGCACCGGTGATGGCAATCACGTCCGGGTCGTTTTCGCTGTCCGCGGAAAGGACCAGGGCCATGACCTGCGTTTCGTTGCGCCACGATTCGGGAAAGAGCGGCCGCAGCGGGCGGTCAATCATGCGCGAAGTCAAAATCTCGCGCTCCGAAGGGCGCCCTTCGCGCTTGAAAAATCCGCCCGGAATTTTTCCGGCGGAGTAGGTGTATTCGCGATAGTCCACCGTGAGCGGCAGAAAATCTTTTTCGTTCGGTTTGGTGTCCATGCAGGCGGCCACCAGCACGACGGTGTCTCCATAACGCGCCACAACGGCGCCGTTGGCCTGGCGGGCAATCTTGCCCATTTCGAGCGTCAGATCTCTTCCACCGACGCTGGCTTTTACTTGATGCGGCATATCTTATTTTCCTTTGGTCCCGTTCGCTCCGAATGGAACAGCCACCTTCAGGTGGGCAGGGACGCTTTTCAGTTGCGAAAATCGTTGACGATTCTCGTTGGGGAAGAGTGCGAAGGCGAGAAACTGCAAGCGGCGCGCGACGTCTGCTTATAAAAAAAGCGGCCCGTGCTCGAAGGCACGTAGCCGCTGCTCAACCGCCATCCCGAAGCCTCGGGACTGGCAGGTTCCGTTTTTCTGACGGGCTCGTCCGCTGGCTGTTACGCCCGACGGACTACTTGCGCAAGCTGAGACGTTCCACAATCTCGCGATACCGATCCGGGTCGCGACGGTTCAAATAGTCCAGCAGCCGCCGGCGCTTGTTGACCATCATGATCAACCCCCGCCGTGATGCGTGGTCCTTGAGATGCGACCTGAGATGACCCGTCAGATAGTTGATGCGCTCGCTTAACAACGCGATTTGCACTTCCGGCGAGCCTGTATCCTTGGTGTGCTGCCGGTACTGCTCGATCAACATGAGCTTTGGGTCTTTCAAGTCGCGCCCCCTCGACTATCGTGTCGTGCCCTGTTCTACGCTTATTCGTCTTCTCTTCGACGCTTGAAAGGATAGCACAGCCCCAAAAGCAATGTAAAGAATTTGTGCGCCAATGTGGCGTAATTCAAGGCTTGCATGAGGTAGACGTAGAGCGACGACGAAACCTGCACGCTAATCCTGCCAGGCCGCTAACTATAAGGGCAAGGCTAGCTGGTTCGGGCACCGGCGCAGTCGTCGTGCCGAAGGCCTGGGCCGTCGTAAGAACCGGCGGAAAACCGAAGCGCGGGACTGGCGGACCAGAGGTCCCCACCACAAGCCAGAATCCGGAGTTGCTGCGATCGTCGACGATCTGGAACGGAGAAATCGTCAGTCTAAAAAAGGTGACAGAGGCAGCGGGGCCAAAGGTACATCCGAACGTACTACTGATATTGTCGCCGCTGGGGGCGATAACCCATACGAACGTACACAAGGAACTCCCGGTTTGGACGGCGGAGGCAACCCCAGAAAAGTTGGTCGGGTCGTCTACCGGATATACGTCAAACGACTGCGGGCTGTTAGAGGGGAGAATAGGTCCGATAGTGCCAAACACCGCGGGAGCAGACTGGCAAGAGGACAAGGCAGAAGAACTGTTGCCCGTACAAAACAGCACGCTCGATAGGCCGCTGGGCGGCGGCGTATTAATTCCAAATATGAATCCACTGGTGAACGTTCCGAGTATCGTGTCCGCGCACGCACGAGGAGAACAGCATAGCAGGAGAAAAATGGCCAATGGTAACCGGATGCTTCGCATGGTTCTCTCCCTCGTACGGAAGACTGCGCGACTCGGTCCGGAAGTGGTGCCACAACGTTTAAGTGGAAAGTCACAGAACCAGCAACTCATTTGCCAGTGTCGGAAATAATAGAAGGCCCGTGCAATCAACTATTTTGCTTGAGACCGATCGTATAAGACGTTTAGAACCATTCTCGTTTGTTGCAAACAATTGCACTCCGATGGGCGGCCCGCCGATCGGCGACTGATTACCCCTCGCCGCCATCTGGCCGGCTGATTAGATGACGGGGTGGGTGGCCCACCGTTCGCTCCTAAATTGTTCTCGACCTCCGCGCACCGGCGGAACATACCACCACCGAGGTTTGTTGCGCAGCGAGAGGGTACGAACCGCGCTACTAAGGTTTTCGGTTTCGATTTTGTGGGTGCCCTACCCTTCGGTTTTTGAAGGGTGGGCGGCGCTATCTGCGCCTCATTCGTTTAGCGATAGATTCCGTTTTAGCCCTTGACAAGTCATTTTCAATAAGCTAATATGTATCCCCATGTATGTACGATGGGCTATATCAGAAACAGTGTGGCGAG
>DASYRO010000342.1:0-3040 GCA_036004385.1 Candidatus Acidiferrales bacterium | reverse complement strand
GCCGCTTATCGTGGAAGGCGATTTTCTTGCTGTCCGGCGACCATACCGGCGAGTAAAAATACGACGGCGGATTTCCCAGGTTGATCTTGCGGACTTCGCCCTGTCCGCTCTGCGGCAGCAGGTGCAGCGCGTATTCACCAGACTCGTCAGAAAATGCCGCGATCCATTTTCCGTCGGGCGACCACGCAGGATCGCGGTCCGCCACGCCGGATGAATGCGTCAGGTTGCGGACGTCGCCCTTCTCCGCGGGAACGGTCAGAATTTCTCCGCGCGCCTCGAACACGGCGCGAACGCCGGAGGGCGAGATGGCTGCGTTGGTGATCCGCGACGCGACTTTCTCAAATCGCGGGCGCACGCCGGGCAGATCGCCAGCCAACGAAATCTTCAGCGCGCGCTCCTTGCCGGAGCTCACGTCATAAACGTGCAGCGAGCCGAACTGCTCGTAGACGATGGCGCCCGGCCCTGCCGACGCCGACTTGATGTCCATGCCCTTGTTCTCGACGGCTTGCGCGACTTTCTTTGAGGAGACGTCATATGAATAAAGTGTCGCCGTGCCGCCGCGATCCGAGAGGAAATAAACCTTGTTTCCCACCCACATGGGATACGTGTCGTTGGAATTGTCGCGCTGCACTTTTTCGAAGCTGGAGTCAGCCAGATTGGCGATCCAGATCGGCGAGGTGCGCCCGCCGCGGTACGTCTTCCAGATGGCGTGTGCCGGCGGCATAGGCATGTAGGCAAGGCGTGCGCCGTCCGGAGAATACGAACCCGCGAAGGCCATCACCAGCGGCAACTCCGTCGGAAAGCCGCCGTCGAGAGGAAGGGTGAAGAGCCGCGTGAAACCGGAATAGCTGTTGCGCGAAGACCGGAACACCACGTTTTTTCCATCCGGCGTCCAGCCCACGACGCCGTCGGGGCCGGGGTGATAGGTGAGCCGCTTGGGGACGCCGCCGGCAGCGGGCACCACGTACACATCCACGTTGCCGTCGTACTCGCCGGTGAAGGCGATCATCGACCCGTCCGGAGAGAAGACGGGATCGGTCTCCAGGCCCACGCCGGTGGTGAGGCGCTCGGCCGTGCCGCCGTCGCGGCCGGTAATCCACAGGTCACCGGCGTACACGAATACGATCTGCGACTTGCTGATCGCCGGCTTCTGGTAGAGCGTCGCCTTTTCCGCCTGCGCGGCAGCTACACTCGCCATCATCAACGCGAACAACAACACTGCAACGATTCTGCGCATGGTCATGCTCCTTTTATCTTTCCGAATCCGAATCCGATTTGTTTCCCACCACTAGAATCCCGGCTGGGTGATGGACTTCGTATCCATCTTGGGCGCGTACTTTTTTGCCACGGGCTCGATTTCGCTGGCCTTGCCGATCAGCACGAAGACCAGGTTGTCGAGCGGAAAATATTGCTGGATGATGCGCTTGGTGTCCGCGAGCGTCATGGCATCAACTTTTGCGGAGAAGGTGTTGACCTCGCTCGCATCTAGCCCGTAAAACTCCAGCTCTGCAATCTCCCGCGCGAGTTGGTCTGAAGTCTCAATCGTCGGCGGAAACTGACCCTTGATGTAGGACTTCGCGGACTTCAGCTCTTCCTCGGTGATTCCTTTTTCGTGCAGGCGCTTGAGAACTTCCAGCGCCAAATCGATACAGCGCTCGGTGGTAGCGTTGGGCGTAAACGAATTGATGGCGAACGGGCCGCGCGCCACGCGCTCGTCAAAGAACGATCCGGCCCCGTAGGTCAGGCCATTTTTGATGCGGAGTTCCGTGCTCAACCACGAAGTGAAGCGCCCGCCGAAGAGCGTGTTGACCACGATGATGCCGAGCCGGTCGGGATTCGTTCGCGCGATGCCGACGTTGCCGATACGGAAGAAAGTCTGCGTGGCGTCCGGCTTGTCCACGAGCAGCAGCCGCTTGCCCTGCGCCGGAGTCGCGTCCGGTACGCTACCGGCGGACGCGGCCTTCGCCGGCGGCGCTGTGCTGGCTGCTTTCTTCGCCGGCTTGGCCTGAGCCGCGGTTGCGGGAATTGCGGACCCCGGCCATGCGCCGAATTTGTCCGTCAGAATCTTTTCCATATCCGCAGTCTGGAAATCGCCGACGACCGCGAGGATGGTGTTAGCGGGGACATAGTTCGCTCCGTAAAACTTGGCAATGTCATCGCGCGTGATGGCCGCCAGCGAATTTTCGTCGCCGCCCGCCGGACGGGCGTAAGGGTGCTTGCCGTACAAGTAGGCGTTGTAATACTGGCCGATGACGCCCTGCGCGCGGTCTTTCGCAGACTTGATCCCATCGAGCCGCTGTTTCAGCAGCTTGCTCACCTCGTCCTGCGGGAAAATGGGATTCAGCATTACATCGGCGAGTAAGTCGAGCCCCTTCGTGAGGTCTTTCTTCACAAACTCCGCGGAGACGTTGGACGAATCGGTGGCGGCCCCCGCGCCGAGTTGTCCGCCGATGAAATCGAATTCCGCGGAGATTTGATCGCTGCTGCGCGTCTTGGTGCCCTTGCGCAACAATCCGGCCGTGACCGATGCTACGCCTTCCTTGCCCGCGGGATCGGCCACGCCGCCGCCGCGAATTAACGCGTTAAAGCTGATGAGCGGCACTTCGTGCTGTTCCATCAGCAGCAGCGTCAAGCCGTTCTTCAAAACCGTTCGCTTGTAAGGCGGGAGCTTGAGCGCGCCTTCCTGCGCGGCGAGCGGAGCCGCAAGCAGCGTGACTGCAACCACCGCAATCAGCAAATTCGGAATGAGCTTCATGAATTGTCTCCTGAGGCGCTGCTACTTTTTCGCGGCCGGCGCTTCGGGCACCAGCGTGGCCACGGTGCGGTTGTTTTCGTTGAAATATTGCTGCGCCATGCGCTGCACGTCTTCCTTGGTCACCTTGGCGTAGTCTGCGGCGGCGTTGAACAATGTGTGATAGTCGCCGAGAAACACTTCATACGTGCCGATGACGTTGGATTTTCCGCTGATGGTTTTCATTTGCCGGAAGAATTCCGCCGTGCGAATGTTTTTTGCCTTCTCCAGCTCCTGGTCGGTGATGCC
>DASYRO010000341.1:0-3180 GCA_036004385.1 Candidatus Acidiferrales bacterium | reverse complement strand
CCGGCGTCACGATGTGGAACAACGTCAGAAAGAAAACCAAGATGGGCAACTGAAATACGATACCCAGCCCCAGCAGGATCACTAGAATCATGTCGAAATAATCGTTGATGCTGATCATCGCGGTGAAGGGCCCGGGGATGCTGATCAAAAACTTAAGGGTCATCGGCAACAGGACGAAATACCCGAATGCCGTGCCTGCCAGAAAGAGAAAAACGGACGAGAACATAAAGGTCAGGACGGCGCGCCTTTCGTGGCGGTAGAGTCCCGGCGCGAGAAAGAGCCAAAGCTGATGCAGCACAACCGGCGAGGCCAGGACGATGCCCACGTAGAGCCCCACGGTGATGTAGAGCTGGATAGGCCCCAGCGGGCTGGTATAAATGAGCCGATCAGCCAGTTTGGCATCGCGCAGCGCGACGAGCATGGGCTGCGCCAGGATGCGGAACGCGTCGTCAGCAAAATACAATCCCACGCACAGCCCGCCGGCTATGGCGATGACGGAATACAGAATTCTCGTGCGCAACTCGCTGAGGTGGTCGAAGAAGGACATCTTCGACGTGGGGTCTTCGTTGTGGTCGGCGGGCACCCGCGGCTCAGGGTCGGACGTGGCCATCGTTAAGAGTTCTCGCTGTAACGCGGCGGTTCGCTTTTCGTCGGTCGGCTATCGCCGTCGGGTGCGGGCACAGAACTTGCGGAGGTATCCGTGGGCTTGGATTCGAGCGCATTGCTTTCCAGTTCGCGGGTCTCGCGCTCCAGATTGCGCATCTCGTCTTCCACCGTGGCGCGCAACTCGTTGGACGCGCGGCGGAATTCGGCCAGCGCCTTGCCCAGGTTGCGCCCAAGTTCCGGCAGCTTGCGCGGCCCGAAAATCAGCAGGGCCAGCACAAAAATGAAAATCATTTCCGGGATGCCGATGGGGCCCACAATTGCCTCTCGCGTGCATCATAGGCGACACATCTGGGAGTGTCAAACCGCAACGCCTATGCTATTCTATGGACACGAGTGGCAAAAGTGAGGGCTGCATGAGAGCGAACGGGCGCGGTGCATTTCTGGTTGCGGGTATCCTGGTTGTTTCCGCGGTGTTGGGGGGATTCTACGGACCCTCCGTCCGCGCCACTGCCGCGGGCGTCAGCGACGCCCAGGAATCCATCAAGAGCTTTGCCCGCGTCCTGGCCATCGTCCAGCAGAACTACGCCGAGCCGGTGGACGTCGATAAGCTGATTTACGACGGCGCCATTCCCGGCATGCTGCGCGGCCTTGACCCGCACTCCAATTTCTTCGACCAGCGCCAGTTCGCCCTGCTCCGCGAAGACCAGCATGGCAAGTATTACGGTGTGGGCATGCAGGTGGGCCCGCGCGACGGCCGCACCGTGGTCATGGCGCCCTTCGTCGGCTCACCGGCTTATAAGGCCGGAATCCGCCCGGGCGACGTCATTCTGAAGGTGGACGACAAACCCACTGACGGACTCAGCACCACGGAAGTCGCGGACATGTTGAAAGGCCCCAAAGGCACGATCGTCAAGATTGCGATCGGCCGGGAGGGCACCGAGAAGCCGCTGGAATTCACGGTGACGCGCGATGAAATTCCGCGCCATTCCGTGGACAACGCGGTCATGGTGCAGCCGGGCATCGGCTACATCCGCATGACCGGCTTCAACGAAGTCACCAGCCGCGAGCTGACCGACGCGTTGCGCGAGCTGAACGTGAGCACGTTGAAGGGCCTGATTCTCGATTTGCGCACGAATCCCGGCGGCTTGTTCAACGAAAGCGTGGCTGTGGCGGATATGTTCCTGGACAAGAATCAGTTGATCGTCTCGCATCGCGGCCGCGCTTCGCAGGAACGCCGCTATCACGCCCTCCGCGGCAATCAGGGCGTGGACGTGCCGCTGGTGGTGCTCATCGGCCCCTACAGCGCTTCCGCTTCGGAAATCGTCGCCGGCGCTATTCAGGATCATGATCGCGGGCTCATCGTCGGCGAAAACAGCTTTGGCAAGGGCCTCGTGCAGACCGTCCTCCAACTGAGCGAAAACACCGGCCTCGCGCTGACCACGGCCCGCTATTACACGCCGAGCGGGCGCCTTATCCAGCGGGATTACAAGGCCGTTTCGCTTTACGACTATCACTACAATCGCAAGAAGACGCAGGACACCACCGACGTGAAACTGACCGATAGCGGCCGCCAGGTGCTCGGCGGCGGCGGCATCGCTCCGGACGTGGTCATTGCCGCTCCCAAGCTGACGAAGTTCCAGGAGCTCTTGCTGCGCCGCGATGTGTTCTACCCATTTGAGATCGGCGTCGGCGGCTTCGCCCGTTACTACCTGGCGAAGAGTCCCGCCATCACGCGCGACTTCACGGCAGATGAGCAGGTCATCCAGGAATTCCGCCGCTACCTCGAAAAACAGGGGATCAGCTTCACCGAATCCGATGTGCAGGACAATCTGCACTGGATCCAGCGCAAAATAAAGCGCGAGCTGTTCGTCTCCACGTTTGGGCTGGCGGAAGGCTACAGGGTCGCGCTCGAAGACGACATCCAGGTGCAGAAAGCCATCGAAGTTCTGCCGCAAGCCCGTGCGCTTTACGAGAACGCCAAGAAAATCATCGCGCAGCGCTCCGGCGGAGGCATTCCCCGCCCGTAGCAGAGTAGCTGAAAAACCGCCCCTTCGATTGGACCGTTAATGGTTGTCATCCCGAGTCCGCCGATGGCGCACGAGGGATCTGCTTTTTCTCTCCGTTCACTTATCGTGACGTGGCAGGCAGCGCGGTTTTCTGCGCCGACTCTTCGATGCTAAAATGTTTGCGCTTGTTTGACTAGATTTGCTGCCGTGGGCGGCTAGCTCAGTTGGGAGAGCGTCGCGTTCGCAACGCGAAGGTCGGGGGTTCGAATCCCCTGCCGTCCACCATCTTTTTTTCGTCGATTTCGTCCTCTTCTGTGTCTTACGCGCTCTCTGTGCGGGCTGTGTGAGGCTTCGGGCTTGGGCATCCGAAGGTCGAGTTTCGTCCCGAGGCTTCAGGATCGAATTTCGAGTTACGAGCTCGGACAACTCGCTGTACACAACCTCTGCGCCCGTGTACATTTGCACTCGTCGTTTCAGTTTTTGCGGAGCTAGCTCTGAAGAAATCCCTGGCTGCACTCTTGCTTTTCCTTGGGTTGTGCCTGGCCCTGCCGCCGGCTGCAGCGCAGCT
>DASYRO010000340.1:0-4520 GCA_036004385.1 Candidatus Acidiferrales bacterium | reverse complement strand
CGTTCGATCCCACAACTTGCTTTGTACGAGTCCGCGCCGCGGAAGTCAAGGGGAAATTAAGCGCCGTCTGGATGGGGAAAAAGATGTGCGCTTCCTTTTTTTGATCGTGACGGGCGGAAATCTGCGATTGAGTGATTTGTGATTGAGTGATTGAGGGTGCCGGGGAAAGTACGCGCACAACGGCAAGGCGGAAGCGAGCTTCCGCACTCCATGAGTGCCGATTTTCGATTTTCGTTATTCGCGTTTCGATTTTTTAGGGTTGCACGGCAGTGTAGTAGCCGTCGCGGGCGCGCACGGAAAGGGCGGCGCGGCGGACGCGAACTTCGACGGAGTGGAATTCCTTGTTGCGGTCGGTGCCGCGGGGCGCATAGGCCAGCGTGTACTGATTGCGGGCTTGTTCGGTGACCCGCGAAAAAGTATTTTCCATGTCCGCGCGCGTCGCGGCGTAGAAAATGTCGCCGCCGGTGAGGCGCGCATAGCGGGACAGGGGATTCACGCCGCGGTTGATCAAGGCCAGGTCCACGCCGACGGCATACACGGATATATCCGCGCTGAGCAGCAGCTTGAGCGTGTCGTCGAAACTTTTTTCGTTGTTCGGGGAATTGGCGCCGTCGGAAACAATGAAGATGATTTTGCGGCGGTCGCGGCCGCGGTCGCGCAGCAACAGGCCGGCGGAGTAGATGGCGTCGTCAATGTGCTTGATGCCGCGGGAGACGCGGGAAGTTTCCGGGCGCGAGGGCACCTTGGGTTCCGGCGAAATCTGATTGATCTTGGGGCCGGCGGTCATGGGGCCGGAACCCATCCCCGGATATGTGGTGCTGACCTGTACGCGCTTGAGATGGTCGTAGAGCTTGTCGTTGTCACGCGTAAACTCGACGAGCGGCTGCGGAAACGCTTCAAAGAGAGTCACGGCGACTTCGTCGCCTTCGGCAAAGCCCGCGGAAATCGCCGGCGCGCTGATTTCGAGCTGCTGCGCGGGTTTCGGCGCCAGGCCATTATCCAGCAGTACGACCGCGGAGAGCGGAAAGGGATCGGTAGAGAAGACGGAAATCTCCTGCTCGACATCATCCTCAAGTACGCGAAACTCGCTCTGGCGGATGCCCAGCACCATTTCGCCTTTGGCGTCCTTAACGGTGATGGGCACAACCACTAATTCCGCGCGCGTGCGGATGCGATACTGCGGGTCATCCTGCGGCGATGGCGCCGGCGCGGGGCGTTTGGCGGGAGGCGGCTGCGTCTGCTGTGCCGCGCCCGATAGAGCGAAGGCCAGCAGCACGGCAGCGAATTGGCGTGCGAAGGTCACTGGGGAACGCTTGAGTCTCTCCGGCCGCAACCCGCGAAGCACGGCGCGCATCTGAGACTACGGGTCACAGCGCCCGAGATTATACCTACGAATGCGATACCGCAAACTGAAGTTGCCCGTCATCTGCGCCGCCCTGCTGGTTGCGCTGTTCGCACCGGCCCTGCCGTGGGCCGCCCCGGCACAGCAATCCGCGCCGCAACAGCAACCGCCGCAGGGAACGATCCGCGTGGGCGTGAACCTGGTGAACCTGTACGTCACCGTGCGTGACAAAAGCAAGCGCATCCTCACCGATTTGTCCAAGGAAGATTTTGAGGTACTGGAAGACGGGCAGCCGCAGGAAATCAGCAACTTCGCGCGCGAGGTCAACCTGCCGTTGACCTTCGGCATGCTGATCGACACCAGCGGCAGCCAGCAACGCGTTCTTCCCATCGAGCAGAATGCCGCAGACCGCTTTCTGCAACGGGTGCTGCGACCGAAAGACCTGGCGTTCGTCACCAGCTTTGACGTAAACATAGACCTGCTTGCCGATTTCAGCAGCGAAAAATCGCCCTTAATCCGTGCCATTGAGCGAGCGCGGATTAACGCGCCTGACAATCCTGTTCAGCAAGGCCCTTTTCCGACACAACGCAGGGGCACGCTTTTCTACGACGCCATTGACGCAGCGTGCAGAGAGAAGCTCTCCGGCGAAGCGGGTCGCAAAGCGCTCATTATTTTGACTGATGCCATGGATTTTGGGAGCCAGCTGACACTCGAGGAAGCCCTGGAAACCGCCCAGCGCACGGACGCTGTGATCCACGTCATTGGCGTGGCCGATTACGGCGTCTATGGTATGGGCGGATACAGCGGCGAGGGTTATGCCAGGAAGCTGGCGGAGCAGACTGGCGGGCGCTCCATTTTCGTGAGGAATGAGAAAAAACTCGATGAGGCGTTCGACGAGATTTCCGAAGAGCTGCGGACGCAGTATGTGCTGGGCTACTACCCTAGCAACAAGTCCCGCGACGGCAAATTCCGCAAGATCGAGATCAAGGTCAAGCAGCAAGACGCGCGCATCCTGGCGCGAAAGGGCTATTACGCGCCGAAGCGGTAACGTAACGGAGCCACCCCTGCCTGCAGAGAGCAAAGCGAAGTGGCTGCGCTGGAGGGCGAGACCAAAGGAAACTCGCGCGGGGTGGAAGCCTGCACCACTTTTCACTTTCTCTTCGTGGTACTCGATGTTCCGAAGGATAACCCCGATTTTTTGAGCGCCGCGGTTCGCGCTTGCGTAGGTCCCTTTTTTCCCCTAAAATTGAATTTCATTGACGGCCAATTTTGAGGTAACCAGAAGGAACGGGCCGCGTCTAACGAATAGCACATGAACACTTCACCGGCCCTTCGTCGTTGCCTGACGTTACTCCTGACTCTGCTCCTGGTGGACTGGTCCGCCATTTCCACCTTGGCCGCCCCGGCCCCTCGCGGCAGCACGCGCGCAATCTCTTCCAAAGCGAACTCGAAGAAATCCAAGGTGCGCGGGATTCCCACGTACCTCGATCCGACCAAAGACGATGTCCCGGAATTTGACGACCCTATTGTGCGCCAGGCGGCCGTGGCCGCGCTGGGACGCTTCAACGGCACGGTGGTGGCCGTGGATCCCAACAACGGCCGCATCCTTTCGGTGGTCAACCAGCGGCTGGCGTTTTCTGAAGGCTTCCAGCCCTGCTCGACCTTCAAGCCGGTAGTAGGGCTGGCCGCGCTCGACCAGGGCATCATCACGCGGGACACCATGATTCCGGTAGCCCGGCGGCGTTATCTCAATCTCACTGAAGCGCTGGCCCATTCCAATAACCAGTTTTTCGAGGCGCTGGGCAAGCAGATGGGCTTCGAAACAGTTTCGCGCTACGGAAAGCTCTTCGGACTCGGCGAGCCCGCCGGCCACAACATCTTTGAGGAACATCCCGGGCTCTTCCCCACAAAAGCGCCGACTTACGGAGGCGTGGCGCGCATGTCCAGCTTCGGCGAGGGCATTCATATCACGCCCTTGCAGCTCGCTTCGATTGGAGCCACGCTGGCCAATGGCGGCACGGTCTATTACCTGCAATATCCGCGAAGCGATGAAGAGCGGCGAAATTTCACGCCCCTGGTGAAGCGCAAGCTGGAAATCGGCGCATATCTGCCGGATGTTCGTGAAGGCATGCTGGCCGCGGTGCTGTACGGCACGGGACGCCATGCCTTTGATCCCTACGGCGAACAGACGCTGGGCAAGACCGGCACGTGCGACGACCAGGGCTCGCGGCTCGGATGGTTTGTCTCGTATTCCGATCCGGTGAAGCCGCGCCTCGTGGTAGCCGTGCTGCTCCGCGGACATAGCCGCATCATCAACGGTCCCGTCGCCGCGGAAGTGGCCGGCCGCGTGTTTACGCGTCTGCGGGAACTGAACTACTTCGCGCAGACCGCTGCCAGCAGCACTGCTGCGCTACCCACTCCCCTGCGCTGAACTTTCGCCAGCAGGAAGTCCTTCTCTCTTGCGGTATTCCTCCAGGCAAGGCGGACAAAACGTGTGACTCAGTCTGGCATCCGTGTGGCTCGTGATGTAGTGCTCCAGGCGGTCCCAGGAGCCTGCGCCGGACTCGACGCCCTGGTCGTCGCGAATCTTTCCGCACATACAGCAGACGGGCAGAATCTGCTCATAGAGTTTTAATTTGTTGCGCTCCGTTTGGTCCTGGTAGATGGCATACGCGCCCTCGAGCTGTGCACTGACTAGGAGAGGCACGCTATGGATTTCGACGTCCACCAGGCTGCCGTCCTTGCGCCGCCGCCGCGTAATGGCATGTGTGGGCTCGCCTTCCACCCCGCGCCGTGTCATACCGGTCGCTTCCTCCATCAAAAAAGCCGGAGCGACCAGAGGGTCCAGATCCAATCCGGCGATCTCCGCGCTGCGATACTGGAACAGCTCTTCAAAAGCCGGGTTGCACATTTGCACGCGCTGGTTTTTGTCCAGAACGACGATAGCAAGCGGACTACTGGCGATCAGGGCGTTCAGCCGCATGGTACGTTCCTGGATTTCCCGCTCCACTTGCCGGCGCGCGCTGATGTCGCGCATCGTGGATACGAACAAGGACCGGCGACCTTCGCGCAACTCACTCACGCACAGCTCGGCGGAGAATCGGCTTCCGTCGCTCCGCTGCAGCTCGAGCTCGAACATTCCTCTTCCGGCGAGTGCCGGTTTGCCGGTCTCGCGGTA
>DASYRO010000339.1:0-2562 GCA_036004385.1 Candidatus Acidiferrales bacterium | reverse complement strand
GCCGTGTTCCTGGCATCGCCCGAAGCTGCGGGCATCACCGGGCGGCTGCTCAGCGCGGTGTGGGACGACTGGAAAGCCCTGGCCGGCCGCGGCAGCGAACTGGCGGGGTCGGCGATGTTTACGCTGCGGAGAATCGACGGAAGGAATTTTGCGGAAGTAGAAAAAGCGGTGGCGCGATGAGCGAAAGACTGCGAGTGGGAATTGTGGGCGCCGGAAAGATTGGCGCAAAGCGCGCGCGGGAAGTGGCGCGCGCGGCGGGTTCGCGTCTGGTGGCGGTCGTGGACGCGGACGCCGCGCGGGCATGCGAGCTGGCCCGGGAGTACTCCTGCCGCAGCGGCACGGACTGGGAATCGCTGGTCAGCGGCCGCGAAGTGGACGCCATCATCGTGGCCACGACGCATCGCTGGCTGGCGCGCGTGTCGCTCGCCGCGCTGGAATCCGCCAAGCACGTGCTGTGCGAAAAGCCGCTGGCGCGCAACGCGGCGGAAGCGCGTCCCGTGGTGGCCGCGGCGGCGCGCAACGGCGCGCGCCTGATGACCGGCTTCAACCACCGTTTCCATCCGGCGCTGGCCATGGCGCAGCAGATGCTCTCGCGCGACGAAATCGGCCGGCCGCTGTGGATTCGCTGCCGCTACGGCCACGGCGGGCGGCCCGGCTACGAGCGCGAATGGCGCGCCAATCCCGAAGAAAGCGGCGGAGGCGAGCTGCTTGACCAGGGCATCCACGCGCTGGATTTGTTCCGCTGGTTTCTGGGCGATTTTGCGGAAGTCTCCGCGACGCTCGCGAGCTCCTTCTGGCCCATGGCCGTCGAAGACAACGCCTTCTGCACGCTGCGCACAGCGGGCGGCGAAGTGGCGCAGCTCCACGCTAGTTGGACGCAGTGGAAAAATCTGTTCAGCTTCGAACTGGCCGGCGAGCGAGGCTACCTGCTGGCGGAAGGACTCGGCGGCAGCTATGGCGATGAGCGGCTCGTCATTGGTCTCCGCGCGGCGGAAGGCGGCGCGCCGCGCGAAGGCGTTATGACCTTCGACGCCCACGACGTTTCCTGGGAGCGCGAGTGGCGCGAGTTTCTTGCTGCCATCCGCGAAGAGCGCCCCCCGCTGGGCGACGGCGAAGACGGGCTGGCCGCGCTGCGCTTGGTGGAAGCCGCCTACGCCTCGGCGCGCGAGCGCCGTGCCGTCTCGCTTCGCACAAAGCCCGCCTCCGCCGGGGGCAAGGAGGAGCATGCAGAACCACGACTACATCGAGCGGTTTCTTGACGGCATCCGCCAGGTAACCGAGCAAATCGACCGCGCGGCACTCGACCGCGCCATCGAAACCATTTTCTCCGCGTGGAAGGCCGGCGGCACGGTGTTCACCTGCGGCAACGGCGGCTCCGCCAGCACGGCCACGCATCTCGCCGCGGATCTATTCAAGTGCACTATCGCCGAAGGGCAGCCCCGCCTGCGCGCCATGAGCCTGGTGGACAACATCCCGCTGATGAGCGCGCTCACCAACGATGACGGCTGGGACAAAGTGTACGAGGAGCAGTTGAAGACGCTGTTCCGCCCGGGCGACGTCGTGCTGGCCATCAGCGTCCACGGCGGCAGCGGGCGCGACAAGGCCGGACTGTGGTCGCAAAATCTGCTGCGCGCGCTGCAATACGCCAAGGACAACGGCGGGCGCGCCATCGGATTTTCCGGGTTCGACGGCGGCGCGATGAAGGACCTGTGCGACGTCTGCGTCGTCGTGCCTTACCACACCACGCCCCACGTGGAAGCGTTCCACGTGGTGGTCCATCATCTGATTACATTCTGCCTCGCGGAGAAAATCCGCAATGCCCATGCGGCCCGGTGTGCTGCTTGACCGCGACGGCGTGCTGAACCGCGTCGTGGTGCGCGAAGGCCGCCGCGTTTCTCCCCGCTCGCTGGCCGAATTCGAATTGCTGCCCGGCGCGGCCCGCGCGGTGGCCTCGCTGCGCGGCGCCGGCCTGCCCGTGGTGGTGGTCACCAACCAGCCGGACGTGGCCCGCGGGCTGCTTGCGCCGGAGGAACTCGCGCGCATGCACGAACACCTCCGCCGGCGCGTGCAGCCGGACGAAATCTACGCGTGTCTCCACGATGATGCCGACGGCTGCGCCTGCCGCAAGCCGCGCCCGGGTTTGCTGCTTCGCGCCGCCGCAGATTTTCACCTGGACCTTGCGCGCTCCTGGATGGTAGGAGATAGTTGGAAAGACGTGGAGGCAGCACAGGCGGCGGGATGCCGCATGATTTTTATTCCTGCGCCGCACGCTGACGCCGGTGCGAGCAAGCCGCGGCGCGTGGCTGTCTCGCTGCCCGATGCGGCGGAAATGATTCTCGCGGAATTGAATGGGAAACTGAAAGTGTAGAAGTGTGGAAGTAAAGGACACCCGCATGACCAAACGCGCGCTGATTACTGGAGTGACCGGGCAGGACGGCAGTTACCTGGCGGAATACCTGCTCGAACAGGGCTATAAAGTTTTCGGGCTGGTGCGGAGGTCGTCCAGTCCCAATGTGGAGCGCGTCGGCCACCTGCTGGAAAAAATCACGCTCATTCCCGGCG
>DASYRO010000338.1:0-3975 GCA_036004385.1 Candidatus Acidiferrales bacterium | reverse complement strand
ATGGCTTGCCCCTCGTGGCTGGCGAGGAAAATCATTTTCTTGCCGTCGGTGAGCGTCACGCCGATCAGCTCGTCCTTGGGCTCCAGCGTGATGGCGATGATGCCGCTGGGCCGCGGGTTGCTGAATTCGGTGATTTCGGTTTTCTTCACTGTGCCGTTGCGCGTGGCGAAGAAGACGTAGCGGCCTTCTTCTTCCAGGTTCGTCGCGGAAACCACCGCGGCCAGCGTTTCGCCTTCCTGGAATTTCAGCAGGCTGGTGATGGCTTTCCCGCGCGTGGCCGCCGCGGCTTCGGGAATTTCGTACACCTTCAGCCAGTACACGCGGCCCTTCGACGTGAACAGCAAAATGTAGCTGTGCGCCGAGGCGATGAAGAAGTGCTCGACGAAATCGTCTTCGCGCGTCTTCGCGCCGATGCGCCCCTTGCCGCCGCGCGACTGGTGCCGGTAGATGTCCACCGGCGTGCGCTTGATGTAGCCCGCGTGGCTCACGGTGATGGCCATGTCCACGTCGGCGATCAAGTCTTCCAGCTTGATTTCCTCGATGTTGTCCACGATGGCCGTGCGCCGCGCGTCGCCGAAGGCTTTCTGCACGTCGCGCAGCTCGGTGACGATCACGCCGCGCAGCTTTTTGTCGCTGGCAAGAATCGATTTCAGTTCCGCGATGCGCGCCTGGATTTCCTTCAGCTCCTCGATGATTTTCTCGCGCTCCATCTGCGTCAGGCGGTGCAACTGTAAATCGAGGATGGCTTGCGCCTGGCGGTCGGAAAACTCCCAGCGCTCGATCATCGCCGCTTTGGCTTCCGCCGGAGACTTGCTCTTGCGGATCAGCTTGATGAGCTCGTCCAGAACTTCCAGCGCTTTCTTGTAGCCGAGCAGGATGTGCTCGCGCTCTTCGGCCTTGCGCAGCTCGAACTGCGTGCGCCGCCGGACGACGTCCACGCGGTGCTCGATGAAGAGGCGCAGCAAATCCAGCAGGCCCAGCTCGCGCGGCTGCCCGCCGACAATGGCCAGCAGGATCATCCCGTAGGATTCCTGCATCTGCGTGTGCTTGTAGAGATTATTGAGGATGAGCTTGGATTCTTCGCCGCGCTTGATTTCGACGACGATGCGCATGCCTTCGCGGTCGGATTCGTCGCGCACGTCGCCGATGCCTTCGAGCTTTTTCGTCTGCACCAACTCGGCGATGCGCTCAATCAGCCTGGCCTTGTTCACCTGGTAGGGAATTTCCGTGATGACGATGTTCTCGCGGTCCTTGCCCACTTCTTCGATGGCCGCTTTGGCGCGCATCACGAAACTGCCGCGCCCTTTTTCGTATGCCGCCTTGATGCCGTCCTTGCCGGAAATGAATCCGCCCGTGGGAAAATCCGGCCCGGGCACGAGCTTCATCACTTCTTTCAATGGGGCGTCGGGCTTGTCAACGAGCAGGATCGTTGCTTCCAGAATTTCGTTGATGTTGTGCGGCGGGATGTTCGTCGCCATGCCCACGGCGATGCCGCTCGCGCCGTTGATGAGCAGGTTGGGCACGCGCGCCGGAAGGACAGTCGGCTCTTGCAGCGTCTGGTCGAAGTTGGGAACGAAATCAACGGTTTCCTTTTCCAGGTCGCGCAACATTTCCATGGAAATGCGCGGCAGCCGCGCTTCGGTGTAACGCATGGCCGCGGGAGGATCGCCGTCCACGGAGCCGAAATTGCCCTGGCCGTCTACGAGCATGTAGCGCATCGAAAAATCCTGCGCCATGCGCACCAGCGTGGGATAAATCACCGCTTCGCCGTGAGGATGATAGTTGCCAGAGGTGTCGCCGCAGATTTTCGCGCACTTGCGAAAGCCGCGGCCGGGCGCCAGGCCGAGGTCGTTCATGGCCACCAGAATGCGCCGCTGCACCGGCTTCAGGCCGTCGCGCACGTCGGGCAACGCGCGCGCCACGATTACGCTCATCGCGTAATCGAGGTACGACTTCTTCATTTCGTCTTCAATATCAACCGGCAACAACACCGCTGTTTCTTTTTCGTCCGCCATTCGCAGTCCTCAATGGTCAGTGTTCAGTATTCAGTTTTTACTGCCCGTCACTCGCTCTCTGGTGCGCTCCAATTGAGCGCCCGGCCACCGCGCGTTCAAGATCGCTGGAAGCGGCGGCGCGGCATCTCCGGCACCGGTACGCGGCCCAAGATCGTGTTCCAATATGCCCAGGCGCGAGCCGGAAAGACTCCTGGCGGCGCGTGTTCGAGGGCGCGCCGAAAATCATCTTTGGAAAAGTATTTCTCCGCGGTTTTGACTTCTTCGTAGGTGCCGTGTGCCATCAAATATCCCAAGAAGAAATCAATGTTGGACAGCGTTTGCTCCGGCGGTTTAAACCATACGACGTGCCGCGCAATTTCTCGCAACTCCGCTGGCGCGCTCATGTGCTCCCTTCCCTTGGCAAGAGCCCGGATTTGGCCCGCGTCTGCGGCAACGCATCGAGGTTCAAGGCCTGCGCCGCGGCGGACAGTCTTCGCTGTGCGTCGGGCGCGAGTTCGGTGACGTCTCCTTCAATGAAGCACGTCAACGCCTGTTTGCTTACCCAAGGAGTGAACCGCTCACCATATATTGCTTGCGCGGCGGCCACGACCATCGGCAGATCAAGCCCGCTGCGCAGCAATGCATCCATGTCCAAATAATCTTTCAGGCTCGCTCGATCCTGCATGACCTTGGCCTTAGTCGCTGCAAGATCGATCAGCGACGCTATCCACACACCATTCGCTGCCAGGTCCGGCTCACCGACCCGCTTCATTTCAAGGTCCCCAAAAAATGAAACGCGAACGATGTCGCCTCGTTTCACGCGACACCACAGCGTATTGCCAGACAGGTGCTCGTTTTCTGCGTCCTTCAAATACGAAATTCGACGCCGAAGTTCTGAGGGCGCGAATGCATCATTGGAAAAAAAATCAAAATCCTCCGACTGCCGATGAGCAAGGCGAAGGGCGATGGCTGTTCCGCCGTACAAAACAAACCCCGGCGGCGTTGTTCCCAGTTCGTCCCACAGGCGCCGCTGCGCCGGCGGGAGAATGTCAAGTCTCGGTTCAAATGCAGCCATGGGATTTTGTGTCGCCACTCATCACTCGGTACTCGCCACTAAATATCGAGGTTCACTACGTCCAGCGCGTTATCCTCGATGAATTTGCGGCGGTCTTCGACGTTTTCGCCCATGAGCACGGTGAAGATGCGGTCGGACTCGACCAGGTCTTCGAGCTTCACTTGCAGCAGCGTGCGTGTTTCCGCGTTCATGGTCGTTTCCCAGAGCTGCTCGGCATTCATTTCGCCGAGGCCCTTGAACCGCGTGATGGTGAATTCTTTTTTCGCGTCTTCGAGGATGAAGTTGAGCACGCTGACGGCGGACTCCTTAATTTCCTTGTCGCCGTTGCGCGTGACGACGAACGGCGGCTCGTCGAACTCCGCGATGTTCTGGTACAGCGTGCGCATGCGCTTGTATTCCGCCGAGGAGGCCAGCGCCCAGTTCACGCGTCGCTCGCCAGCCCCGCCGAAGTCCACGACGAGTTCGTACAGAGAATGCTCTTCGTCCTTGACGATTTTCGTTTCGCCCTTCAGCTTGGCGCGTTCGATGGCGGATTGCAGCTTGTCGAGTTTTTTCTTGTCTTCGAAATCAGCTTTCTTGTCGAGATCGCTCTTGGCCAGCAGCTCCACGAGTGCGATGTCGCGCAACTTGCGCGTGAGCTTGCCCGAAACCTGCTCGTACTCCTGCACGTTCAGCAGGAACTGCGTTAGTTGCCCGCCTTCGAGCTTCACGCCGCCCTTGGCCTTGACGACGTGGTCTTCCGTGGCGCGGCGCATCAGTTCGCGGTTGAATTCGCGGTCGTCGCGGATGTAGCGGTCCATCTTCCCGCGCTTGACGCGATACAGCGGCGGCTGCGCGATGTAGATGTGCCCGCGCGCGATCAGCTCCTGCATGTGGCGGAAGAAAAACGTGAGCAGCAGCGTGCGG
>DASYRO010000337.1:0-3186 GCA_036004385.1 Candidatus Acidiferrales bacterium | reverse complement strand
CAGGGCGGCGACGTAGCCTTGGATAGCTTCGCGGATATTCGCAATTGCTTCGTCGCGTGTCTTCCCTTGCGATATGCATCCGGGCAAGCTGGGACACTCGACCACCCAGTACCCGTCCTCGCCTCTGTATAAGATGATGCGGCGCAAACTTCACCTCAATTTGGCCCCATTCTAGCGCCCACACCCTCCCTCGACAACCGCTTTCCGGTCGTCCGCGACCCTCCGCATACTTTTTCCCGCGAATCTGCATCTAATCCAAGAGAACCATTCCAGCCACGCCCAGCCTGCGTTGCGAGCTATGCAGAGAAAAACCTCTGCCGCTCGTGGACGCAATATCCTTTCAGCCCTCGGAGGATGCCGTGCAGATTGCTCTGAATGATGAAGAATTGGGCGCTGTGGTGCAGTTGATTTACGACGCCTTACCGGAGATCCGCAAGCAGATCAAGGCCACAAACGATACCGAAGTTCGCGCCGCGCTCGAGCATCGCGAACGCGTGCTCCATCTGCTTGTGGACCATTTGATTGCCGGTATGTCCATGCCTCGAGCGGCCTGAAATCACACGCTTGCACTGCTGCGCAGCGCTGCCGCGGGTGGGTATTACTGCCCCTATCACCGTCATCCCTTGGACGCGAATTCGCCGACTTTCGGCCGCACCAGGCGCTTGAAGTCGGCGAACTTCATGCGCACGGCGTCGCGATGCGTTCCCGCGTTGAAGACAATTTCTTCCTCGGCTTCCAGAGAGCGGTCCGCGAACACGGGCAGCTTGTAGAGTTGGCCGAAGGGCGGCATGGCTCCGAGCTCGCAATCCGGAAACAGGCTGAGGAACTCCTGTTCGGTGGCAAGACGCGCGGGCTTCCCGGCCAGCTCGCCGAGTTTTTTCAAGCTGACGTGGAACGCCGCCGGCAGCACGGCCAGGGCTGTCTGCTCACCCACCGCGACGACGACAGACTTGGCCAGCTCCTTGCCGGGCACGTGGAGCGTGGCCGCAGCCGCTTGCGCGGTGTACGCCGGCGAATGCGACATCAGCGTGTAGTGAACGTGATTCTCGTCCAGGTAGGATTTCAGTCGCGCGGACATGGTCATGGTGGTTCTCCTTTCGCCCGGGCGCTGGGATTCCAATTATGCTCCTGATGTCTGGCGTAATGGAATAGTCTCAACGTCTCGCACCAGTGTTCGGGGAATGTTGGAAGGTTTGAAGGTTTAGAAACCAAGGTTCGAAAGTTTGAAGGTTGGAATGTTTGAAGGTTAAAACCAAAAGTTGATAGGTTGTTTCAACCATCTGACTCCCAACCTTCTAACTTTCAAACCTTCCAACCTTTGAACATTAATTTCAGCGCAGCCGAATCAGCCTTGCCTCCGACACCGCTGAAATTCCACGAATGGATTGCAGGATGGAATCGGGGACGTCGCCATCAAGTCCAATCAGCGCGAGCGCTTCCGGCATTTCTGGAGAATCTGTTGCCGAGCGCGCTGCGGCGCGGCCCAGGTCGAAGGTGGCGATGTTGATGCCGTGATTGCCGAGAATGGTGCCCATTTGCCCGATGACGCCGGGCACGTCGCGGTTGCGCGTAAAAAGAATCGTGCCTTCCAACGGCGCTTCCAGTGGGATGCCGTCAATGGAAAGGATGCGCGGCGTGGTGCCCCACAGCACGGTGCCTTCGACGCTCAGCGCGCGTGCGGTTCCGCCGGGATGCGTGGCGACTTCGACGGTGTTGGGAAATCCGTGCTCGCGGCGCCGCATGTGTTCTTCGACCGTCACGCCGCGCGAAGCTGCCACGCTTGCGGCGTTCACCAGATTGACTTTTTCTTCGAGCGCTGTATTCAGGATTCCTGCCAGCACGGCGTTGCGCACGGCATGCGTGCCGATTTCCGCAGGCTCGCCCGCGTAGCTGATGCGCACGCGTCCCACGCGCCCGGCGGCCACTTGCGCCACCAGCGAGCCCAGCCGCTCGCCGAGCACAAGGTACGGCCGCACGCGCGCGTACTGCTCGGCGGAGAGCGCAGGCAAATTCACGGCGTTGCGCAGCGTGCCCTCGGCCAGATAATCGCGCACCTGCTGCGCGATGAGCGTGCCCACTTCTTCCTGCGCTTCTTCGGTGGAACCGGCCACGTGCGGTGTGGCAATCACATTGGGCAGCGCGAGCAGCGGGGAATCGCGCGGCGGCTCGACGGCGAACACATCCAGCGCCGCGCCCGCAAGTTTTCCCGCGCGCAACGCTTCCGCGAGCGCGCCTTCGTCCACCAGCTCTCCCCGGGCGGTGTTGATGAGCCGCGCTCCGCGTTTCATTTTCTCGAGCGCTGCGGTGTTGATTATTTTTTCCGTCGCGGGACCCAGCGCCGCATGCAGCGAAACATAATCCGAGCGCGCCAGTAAATCGTCCAGCGAAACCAGCTCCGCGCCGGCGTCCCGCGCCGCAACCTCGGAAAGGAACGGGTCGCAGGCGAGCACGCGCATTTCCATCGCCCGCGCGCGACGCGCCACTTCGCCACCCACGCGCCCCAACCCTACGAGGCCCAGCGTTTTGCCGCGGACTTCCGTGCCCTGCGCTCCGCTCTTCTCCCAGCGGCCCGCGCGAGTGGCCGCGGCGAGCTGCGGCACACGGCGGGCCAGCGCAAGCAAAAGCGCAATCGTATGTTCCGCGACGCTGACCGCGTTGCCGCCGGGCGTGTTCATCACCAGCACGCCGCGGCGCGTGGCCGCTTCCACGTCAATGTTGTCCACGCCGACGCCCGCGCGACCCACCACGCGCAGCGCCGTCGCCTGCTCCAGCAGTTCCGGAGTCACGCGCGTCGCGCTGCGCACGATCAGCGCCTCGGCATCGCTAAGTTCGCGTATCAGCTCCGCCGCCGGCGGCGTAACAATTGGCCATCGGGTTTCACGCAGCAGCGTAAGCCCGTGCTCGCTGATGCGATCGGCGACGACGATTTTCGGCATAGCTGGGAGCGTATGCGCCGCCCGGTTTGCTGTCAATTGCCGGGACATGCAGCCCTGCCAAATTAAACGACTCTTGCTCTCAGGCATTATCTCTTATGCTAAGATTTTGTCTAACCTTCATGACTCTGACTGAGCGAGTGCAGCAGGACCTGGTCGCCGCAATGCGCGCCAAGGACGAGCTGCGCCTCAGCGTCCTGCGCATGATGAAGGCCGCGCTGAAAAACAAGGAAATCGAAAAAATCCGTCCGCT
>DASYRO010000336.1:0-8814 GCA_036004385.1 Candidatus Acidiferrales bacterium | reverse complement strand
GAAACATCGCCGTAAGGCTGGCCAGCGCCGTGCGCACGGTGATGTAGCGGAATACGTTCAGCGGGCTGAAGTACGGCTGCAAGACGTGATAGAGGAGGTAGTAGAGCATTTCAGCTCCTCCTCGAGACTTCTTGCTGGTCCGACTTCGCCGGCGAGTATTTCTCCGTCAGCGCCTCGACAATGCGCTCCATTCTGACGCCGCGCGAACCCTTCACCAGAATGATGTCACCCGGCTCGATGAAATCGCGCAAAAACGCCGCAGCCTCATCCGAGTTGGCGAAAAATTTCGTGCGCGCGGGCGGCTGGCCGGCCTCCTGCGCGCCGCGCACGAATTCCTCGGCCAGTCCCTGCACGCCGAAAATCCAGTCCATGCCGGCGGACGCGGCCTGCTGCCCTGCGCGGTGATGGAGCCGCGGAGAATCCGGTCCGAGCTCGAGCATTTCTCCGGCAGCAAGAACCCGGCGGCGGTAGCCGCCGGTGCTTGCAAGCACGTCCACCATCGAGGTCAGCGCCGCGGGATTCGAGTTATAGCAATCGCTGATCACGGTAAAACCCGCCTGAAATTTGAGCACTTCGCCGCGCATGGCCGCCGGCGCCAGCGCCGGAAACACGCGGCGGGCTTCTTCCACGCCGATGCCCCACGTGCTCGCCGCAGCCAGCGCCGCGAGCGCGTTCATCACGTTGTGCCGTCCCGCCAGCGGCAGCTCCAGCCGCGCGTGTGTAGCGCCGGGCTTCTGTTCGGCATGCTTCGCGTTGTCATCCTGAGCGAAGCGAAGGATCTTTCCTGCTTTCGCTTCAGTATTTGCTCGCACGATCAAATCGAACGCACTTCCTTCCGAGCCGCGATCTTCGACATTTACGGCGCGAAAATCCGCGCCTTCGCTGAATCCGAACGTCAGCACTCTTCCGCGGCAGTGCGGCGCAAACGCGGCCACGCGCGGATCGTCAGCGTTGAGCACGGCAACCGGCGCGGAGCCCGCGAGGTTTTCAATCAGCTCGCGTTTGGCCAACGCGATTTCTTCCAGCGATGCGAAGAATTCCAGATGCACGGGCGCGACCCGCGTGACCACGCCGACTTCCGGCTCCGCGAGCAGCGCCAGACGCGTCAATTCGCCGCGGCGAGACATCCCCAGCTCCAGCACCGCCGCGTGGTGCTCTTCTTCCAGCCGCAGCAGCGTGAGCGGCACGCCGTATTCGTTATTCAGATTGCCTTCGTTCTTCAGAACGCGGCCGCGCGCGGCAAGCAGCGCCGCCAGAATCTCCTTGGTTGTGGTCTTGCCGGCGGAACCGGTGACGCCCGCCAGGCGGTGACGCGCATCCGCGGTTCGCCAAGCGTTGCGCGCCGTCCACGCCAGTTGGTGCAGGGCCGCGAAGGTGTCGTCCACGGCGAAGAGTTTTTTGCGGACCGGCCCGGCGTACTGGTCCAGATGCGTGCGCGCGACCACAGCCGCCACGGCGCCCCGGCCCAGGGCCGCAGCCACAAAAGCGTGTCCATCATGACGCGGTCCGTGTATGGCGATGAACAGTTCTCCAGCGCCGATAGTCCGAGAATCAATCGAGAAGCCGGCCACCCGGGCCACGGCGTCAACGCCCGCGGGAGCCGCGACACCCAAAGCGCCAGCAACTTGTTGTACCGTCCACCGCATGGCGTCCTCAGTTGGCCTCGCATGCCTTCCGCTGTCGCCCGACCACGTCCATACTGCACCCGACCGGCCACTTGCGCTAAATATTGAGTGATTTGCGATTTGCGATTGTGCGATTTCGGAAAAACCAGACTCCGAAATCTGCGCCACCGCCGAAACTCGCTGATTCCTAAATCACTCAATCACAAATTCTTTCCGAATCCCCGCTTGCGCAACGCCTGCCTGGCCATTTCGTGATCATCGAAATCAATCGTGCGGTCTTTCAAGATCTGCGCCGTCTCGTGGCCTTTGCCGGCGAGCAGCACGATGTCTCCTTCGCGGGCTTCTTCCATGGCGATTTCGATGGCGCGCTCGCGGTCCGGCTCGACGACGTAATTCGCATTGGCCTTCTGCAAACCGACGACAGCGTCGTTTAAGATGCGCAGAGGATCTTCACTGCGCGGATTGTCGCTGGTGAGCACCACGTGATCGCTCAAGCTGCCCGCGGCCTCGCCCATGAGCGGACGCTTGGTGCGGTCGCGGTCGCCGCCGCAGCCAAAGAGCGTGATGATGCGGCCACTGTGCGGCAGGTCGCGCGCGGTCTGTATGAGGTTGCGCAGCGCGTCGTCGGTGTGCGCGTAATCCACAATGACGAGGAACGGCTGGCCTTCATCCACGCGCGCGAAGCGGCCGGGCACATGCTCCAGCGCGGCAATGCCCGCCTCGATCGCGTCGCGGTTGAGTCCGAGCGCCAGGCTCGCGCCAATCGCTGCGAGGATGTTGTACACGTTGATGCGTCCGACCAGCGGCGAGCGAACTTCGATTTTCCCCACTGGCGTTTGCGCCGTGAATTCCAGTCCGGAAAACGACAGCGCGAATTTCTTCGTGGTGATGTCCGCGCCATTCTGCAAGCCGTAGGTGATGGTGCGCTGCGCAAGCCCGAGAAGTTGCGCGCCGCGCGGATCGTCTGTGTTGACCACGCCCACCGCGGGCGCGCCCGCGCCCGTCCCGGAAAAGAGCAGTTGCTTGGCGGCGAAGTACGCATCCATCGTCTTGTGGTAGTCCAGGTGGTCGCGCGTCAGGTTGGTGAACACGGCCACGGCAAACGGACAGCCCCACACGCGGTCCAGCGCCAGCGCGTGCGAGCTGACTTCCAGCGTGGCATGCGTGCCGCCGGCGTCGCAGACTTCGGCGAGGAAACGTTGCAGGTCGAGTGATTCCGGCGTGGTGTGTTCCGCCGCCCGGACGCCTTCCGGCGTGCGATAGCGGATCGTGCCGAACATTCCGGAGGAAACCCCGGCAGCGCGCAGAATCGAATCCACCAGAAACACGGTGGTAGTCTTGCCGTTCGTGCCGGTCACGCCGGTGAGCTTCAGATGTTCCGCGGGCCGCTGGTAAAAATTTCCGGAGATGGTAGAAAGCGCTTTGCGCGCTCGAGGGACTTTCACCCAGCCAGCGCCCGCGGACAAATCGGGCGGCGCGGCCTGTTCGCTGACGACGACTCGCGCGCCGCGCGCGATGGCGTCGCCGACAAACAGATTGCCGTCGGTTTTTTCGCCGTGGATGGCTACGAACAACGCGCCGGGCGTGACCTTGCGGCTGTCGTAGGCCACCGAGGAGATTTCGGCGTCCTGAAGGATGGCAGGCGAATCGTTCTCGACTCCGGCCAGCAGGTCCCTAAGTTTCATTCCTTTACTTACCAGTTTAAAGCTTCGCCGCGGCATACTCAATCGCGCCAGCCGCCGTCGTACCCGTGGTAGCAAGTTCTCTTCCCCAGTTAATTTGTTCCGGCCCCAGACGCCCGCGAAAATCTAACGGTAATACGGCTCCCGACCCGCACGCTTGCTCCCGCCTCCGGATTCTGTTCGAGAGCAACTCCGGTGCCAATCAGCACGGGGTTCAGCCCCAGCTTTAGGCACTGCTCGGTGACGCTGCGCACGGTCAGACCCGCCAGGCGCGGCACGAGCACGCCCTCACCTTCCGCCAGCGCCACTGTGGGCGCTACGTTCCACGCTGGCTGCGCCACGGGCTCCGGAGGAAATACCGGCAGCGCGCTCGGCGCACCGGCCGTTTCCATCTGCGAGGGATCGAAGTCGCTCACGTCGGGCCGCGGCTGCGATTCATTGCGCTTCGCCGTCAGTATTTGTGACGGCATCAGCGGCACATCGTGCGGCACGTCGAGATACGCGAGCACCTGCTCGGCCACGCGCTTGAAGACCGGCGCGGCCACGTCACCGCCGTGATAGCCGCCCATCGGCGAATCCAGCGTAACCAGCACGGTGATGGCCGGCGTATTCACCGGCGCAAACCCCACAAACGAAGCGATGAATTGCGTCCGCGAATAGGTGCCCGTGTTGGGATCCAATTTCTGCGCAGTACCAGTTTTGCCCGCGGCCGTGTAGCCATCGAGCCGCGCGCGATTGCCTGTCCCTTCCAGGATTACGCCTTCAAACATGCGCCGCAACGTCGCTGCCGTCTTTGGGCTGATGACGCGCGAGGGCAACGCGCCGCTCACGGGAATCGTCTGCGGGCCGCGGCGGAGTTCGCGCACGATGCGCGGACGGTTCAGCACGCCGCCATTGGCGATGGCCGAAAACGCGGTAATGAGTTGCACGGACGTCACGCCGACTTCTTGCCCCATGGAAATCGCGCCGACCGACGCGGCCGTCCAGCTTTCCGCGCGCTTCAGCAGGCCGCGCGTTTCACCCGGCAGCTCAATGCCGGTCGGCTGGCCGAATCCGAATGCGCGGATGTAGTCGTAAAGTTTTGGCGCGCCCAGCCGCAGGCCGAGCTTGATGGCGCCAACGTCGCTGGACTTGGCCACGATTTCGGAAACGGTCAGCAGGCCGAACGGCTTGTGGTCGCGGATGCGATGGCCGTTGATGTAGATCGCGCCCATCTGGCAATCCAACACTTCTTCCGGCCGGGTAATCCCTTCCTCGAGCGCCGCGGCGACGGTGACAATCTTGAACGTCGAACCAGGCTCGTACGTCGCGGCAATCGCGCGGTTCATGTGCGATTCCGCGGGACTTTCGCCCGGCGCGTTGGGATTGAACGTCGGAAAATTGGCCGCGGCCAGCAACTCGCCGGTGTTGGGATCCTGCACGACAATGCTGCCGGCCTGCGCGCGCGTTTTCTCGATGGCCGCGGCGAGTTCCTTTTCCGCGATGTACTGAATTTTTTCGTCGAGCGTAAGCGCGACGCTTTCGCCCGCGTCGGCGGCCTGCTCGCTGCGGTCGTACCAGCGGCGGCGCGCGTCGGCCAGAATCATCAGCTTTCCCGGGCGCGGCCGCACTTGCTTGTCGAACTCGTACTCGATGCCGGCCAGTCCTTTTTCGTCCACGTCCACGTAGCCGAGAACGTGCGCGGCCAGCTCACGCTTGGGATAGAATCGGCGGCTTTCTTTCTGAAAATAAATTCCGCGCAGATTGAGCGACTCGATGCGCTGGACCATGTCCGGCGGAAGCTTGCGCGCCAGCCAGACAAACGACCGCGAACCTCTCATTTTCGTTTCGATGTCATCCGCGGAAGTTCTCAGCACGCCGGACAAAAGCCGCGCGACCATCGGCGGGTCGGCGATTTCAGAGGGCACTGCGAAGAGCGAGTCCACGGAGATGCTCATGGCCAGTTCGCGCAGGTTGCGGTCGTAGAGCACGCCGCGCTTGGGGCTGATTTCGATGATGCGTTGCTGCTGCCGCTGTGCGCGGCCGAGGTATTCCGTGTAGCGGAAAAGTTGCAGGTAACTCAGGCGGGCCAGAACCGCCCCCATCCACAGAACAGCGAGCACGGCTACGATGAAGAGTCGGATGCGGGGCGTTCGCAGCTCCATGAACTCCGGCCTACATGGGAGAAACTTTCAATCTTGTGCAGCCTTGAGGCGCGCGATGAATCACTCGCTACCGCGTCGAAGCGCTGGAGGCGGCAAGCGCGTTCGCGCGCGCCTGCGCCAGCACGCCCTCGGACGGCCCATATACCGGGGCCACTTGTCCGGGTACTGGCACGGTCAGACCCAGCGTGCCGCGAGCGATGGCGTCAATGCGCATCGGCGACTTCAGCGCCGCCACTTCCAGTTTCAACCGCTGATTCATCTCCGCGGCCTGGCTGCGCTCTGCTTTCAATTCTTCGAGTTGATACCCAAGCTGCAAGCACTGGAAGTGTTGCCAAGCATACAGGAGCAGCCCCGCGGCGAGCACACCACCGAACGCCACGATGCGGCAGGACTCGCGAAAGCGGTTGGGATTGGCCGTGCGCACCAGCCGCGAATTATCAATCCGCTTTACAGTGTAATAGTCGGCCGTTCCGCCGCGCTCTTTTCGATTGCCGCTCATGCCAGTCTTTCTGCGACGCGCATCTTCGCGCTGCGCGCGCGCGGGTTGGCTCGCGTTTCCGCAGGCGAAGGAATCACCACGTGCTTGGTCAGCACTTTAACTACGCCCTGCTGGGCCAGCCGGCGAAAGGCTTGCTTCACCAGACGATCTTCCAGCGAGTGATAACTCAGGACGATCCAGCGTCCATTGGAATTCAGAGTGGCGGGGGCCCGGTCAAGAAACTGCTCGAGATCCTCCAATTCCCGATTCACCGCAATCCGCAGCGCCAGAAACGTTTTTGTCGCGGGATGCAGTTTCTGCCTTCCCCTTACATTTTGGGCCCCTGCCACAACCGTTGCCAGGTGTTCGGTGTCGCGGATGGGCCGCGAACGGACAATGGCCCTGGCGATTCTTCGTGAATTCCTCTCTTCGCCGTAGCGATAGATGAGGTTGGCCAGCTCTTCTTCCGGCCGGTGATTCACAATCTCTGCCGCGGTTTCGGACTCTCCGGAGTCCATGCGCATGTCCAGCGGCCCCGCGCCGCGGAACGAAAAGCCGCGCTCAGGCGTGTCCAGTTGCAGCGACGAAACGCCGAGGTCGGCGAGGATGCCGTCCGCCGGCGCCAGCTTTATTCGCCGGGCGACTTCGTCAATGCTGGAAAACTTCGCGTGCACTAGCGTCACCTTGCTTTCGAATTCCTTCAGCCGCTCGCGCGCAATTTCCAGAGCCTGCGCGTCTCGATCCATCCCCATCAACCGGCCCGCTTGCAACTGCTTCGCAATTTCGATGGCGTGCCCGCCGAGCCCCACTGTCGCGTCGATGTACGTTCCATCCGGCCGAATCCGCAACCACTCGATCACTTCGTGCAACAGGACCGGCGTATGCACCGCGCTCAACTAGATGCCCAGGTCCGCCAGAGACTTCAGATCGTCTTCAGTCATCGGCTCGGCCTTCAGGCGATCCATATTCCGGGAATGGTTCCAGACCTCGATGTAGTCGAGCTGCCCGGAGACATCCACATCGCCCTTCATCAACGCGGCTTCGCGCAGCACGGGCGGAATCAGCACCCTGCCCTGCTTGTCCATGGTGACGGCCTGCCCGTAATAATTGGCGCGCGCCAAAAATTTCTGTTTCGTCTTGTTGTAGGAAGGAACGGCGGCCAGCTTGTTCTCGATTTCTTTCCACTTCTTCATCGGATAAATGCGCACATAGTCGCCCGAATCGCTGGTCACGTAGAATTCGTGTCCGCGCTCGTGGAGTTCTTCCAGGAAAGCCGCCGGAATTTTCACCCGGCCCTTGGCATCGACCTTCGCTGGATACGTTCCCCGAAGCATGTTGGAATCCGCCTGTCCGTGAATGCTGCGAGTGTCTCAGAACCACGCCCCTACACCGCCGACCACGCCTCAACACTGTGCCCCACTTCTTCCCACTTGGGCCCACATGATAGTCAGGCTTCTTTGCATGTCAAGCGAAATTACTCAACTTTTTGAAAATTCTTGTGGAAAAGGTAGCGGCCCTAGTGTTCCCCGCCTGCAAAACCACAAGGGATAGCGGGAAGCCGCATAAATAGCGGCATTCCGTGGGGTCGGGCTTTCCCGGAGGCGAAAGAAAAACGAAATTGTCCTAAGAATTACGTCTTGTCGTTGGCAATCTTAGGCCCACGGGTTAAGTGGACTTCGGTAGCTACTTACTGTCACCCATTCCCTGCTGGCCGGCGGACGATATCCAATCGCTCTTCTCCTATCTCGTGGTGGTATGCTCTGCCTGGGTCGTCGGGTGAAACTCAGAAAGGAACGGCGGAAGCCCGCGGGAAGATCTGAATGGACTACGAATCACTCGCCAACTTGATTTTGAATGGCTTGTATTGGATGAACCGCATGGTGAGATTCATTTTCCGGCGAAGTAACAAAGCCGTCGAAGATGCCATCTTGAGACATATAGCGTCAAACAGAGACTGGTACTCACCATCGCAAATAACAAATGAAGTATTTCGCCTCGCAATCGTCGGGGACATTCCATTCTCAATCGTGTTTCCTGCTCAACTGAACGGAATTAAGAAATTTTCGCATTGGCTCCGCCAACTGGCAATCGAGGCCCGTCACAAGTGGAGGATGTGGTGGAAGTTTGTGCCAGAAGAGAAAGTTCGAGCCGCGATGTTGAGGATGTGGGAACAAGGAATGCTCGACCGTGAGCCAGCCGGCGACGAACGGTACCGTATGAGCGAGCGGGTGACAGTTCAGTCCGACCAGCAGCCTCACGAAAGTAAGCATCTCTGGATAGAATTTTTCAAGGCTGTCACAGGCCCGGCTGCACTTCTCGGTTTGTTGCTTGCATACTGGTCTTCGACTCAACAATTCGCACACTTGTCGAGGGCCAGGAATCAGGACCGTTTCGACAGGGCAGTTTCGTGGCTTGGCAGTAGCAACCCGACGGAGCGTCTAGGCGGCGTGTCAGGTCTACAGTTGTTTCTCGATAAAACGCCAACGATTTCTGGGGTCTCAGATCCCAAGGAAGCGTCTGAACGCCAACGCGTGGCGCTTCTCTTCTTGGTCAATGCTGTAGCAGTCGAAAGAGATACCACTGTTCAATCTGCGATTCTCGATAATTTGTCATCGTTATCCAGGTTTGACATGCCATCGGCAGTTCTCAATGAAGCGCTCGTGGCCGCACGGAATCGCAATCGTGGAATCTTGACGACACTGAGGGATCGTTTCAACGAACGGTCGTTGGAAAACAACAAGTCTTTGATTGAGGAAGCGGTCGATGAAGCTTTCCTAGGCAAGCTTAACGAAAGCGAACTTCTACCACTGAAGGGCACCGCCGCAACGATCGCAGCGCTAATCCGCAACGGTGCGTACACGTCCGATTTAACCCGAATTTATTGT
>DASYRO010000335.1:0-2690 GCA_036004385.1 Candidatus Acidiferrales bacterium | reverse complement strand
ACTCGGGCTGGTGAAGACGCCGATGACGCGTTGCATGGCGGATAGCTTGGCTTGCGGCGCTTCCGGCGGCGCGGGCGGCACCGGCGTAGGAGTAGAAGACATGAGCACCCCCACAGGATTTTCAGTCGCCTGATACTACGTCAGCCAGAACCAAAAATAACAACGAAGATAGAAAAGGGAAAATAGAAAAGACGCCGAGCTAGCTCGCGCTTGCGACCCCGTTCGCTTCGAGGTCTTCCAGGCAGAGCTCGATGGCCTCTTTGATGTTCGCGAGGGCTTCTTCCACCGTTTCACCTTGGGAATAGCAACCTTGCAGAGACGGGCACACGACTACGTAGCCGCCATCTTCGTCCGGTTCGAGAAAGACCTTAAAGTCGAGAACACGCATGTTCCGATACTAACCGAATCCGATGTTCCTTCAAAAGCATAAAAGTGTGCGTCCCTGAAAATCGGAACGACGCCAGACAGCGCTCGGTAACCTTGTACCGTCTATTTTCCGACGTCTATTTTTGCGTTTGCAGTTCTACGCCGGCAGCACGGGCACGGCGGCCAGCAATTCGCGCGTGTAGGGATGCGCTGGCGCGCGCAGCACCTGTGGCGCGGCGCCCAGCTCGACAATTCTGCCGTTGTTCATCACCGCCACGCGCGTGGCCAGTTGCGCGACCACCGGCAGGCTGTGCGAGATGAGCAGATAGGTCAGATGGAAATCGCGCTGCAGCGTTTGCAGCAGCTCGAGGATTTGCGCGCCGACGCTCACGTCCAACGCGGAAACGGGCTCGTCCGCGATGATGAGCTTGGGGCGCAGAATCAGCGCGCGGGCGATGCCGATGCGCTGGCGCTGCCCGCCGGAAAATTCGTGCGGGTAGCGCGGCAGCGCAGTAGCGTCGAGGCCGACAGCGGCGAGCGTTTCCCGCACACGGCTTCGGCGCGGTTCGCGCGCGAGGCCCGGCTCATGGATGACCAGCGGCTCACCGACGATGCTCGCCACGCGCTGGCGCGGATTCAGCGAAGCATATGGGTCCTGAAAGACCATCTGCATCTCGCGGCGCAGCGCGCGCAGTTCGCGGCCTCGCGCGGCGAGAAGATTTTTTCCTTCGAAGGAAATCTCGCCGCTGTCGGGCTCGAGCAGTCGCGCCAGCATACGGGCCAGTGTCGTTTTGCCGCAGCCGGATTCGCCGACTAGCGCCAGCGTTTCCCCGGAGAAAAGTTCGAGCGAGACGTCGTCGACGGCGACGCGCGTGCCGCCACCCGGCGCGGGGAAGCGTTTGCATAAGTGTTTTGCGGCGAGGAGCGGCGGCGCTGTCATGATGGAATGTCGAGTCTTCAAAATGTTTGAAGGTTAGAACGTTGGAAGGTACGAAGGTTGAAAACAAGCGCCAGCACGATTTCCGTTCGCCGGAACTTTCAAACCTTCCAACCTTTCAACATTCATTTTACCGCCACCACAAACAGCGAAGTCTGGATAAATTCGAAGTCGGCGGAAGAAGAGAGATCCTTCGCTGCGCTCAGGATGACAGAACGCGCGTGGAAGCCGGAGCGGTCGGCGGGGACATCCGCGGCGAGCAGGCGTCGCGTAGCCGCGTAGGCCGCATCGCCCGCATGCCAGCCGGCAATCTGCATCCAGTCGTCAAACGAACGCGTGCGCTCGCCGATTTCGCTGGTCGTGACGCGAAAGCCCGCGGCGGCGCAAAGCGCGTGGATTTCTTGCGTGCGAAGCGTTGTGGCATGCGAAGCGTCGCGCGCGCGTTCGATGGCGTTGGCGAGTTCGGAATCGGCGCCGTCAGGGACGATGAGGTCCACCAGTGCGATGCGTCCACCAGGCCGCACCACGCGCGAGAGTTCGCCGATGGCCGCGGCGGGCTTTTCCAGGTGGTGCAGCGTGTAGGCACAAGAAGCCAGATCGAATTTCGCGGCAGGATAAGGCAGCGCGTAGGCGTCGCCGCACTCGAAAACGCAATTCACGAGGTTTTCTTTCGCTGCGGCGGCGCGAGCCTGCTCGAGTAGCGCGGGCGTGATGTCCAGGCCATGCACCGCGCGCACCGCGCGGGCCAACGCGCGCGTGAACGTGCCCGGGCCGCAGGCCAAGTCCAGCGCCAATTCATCGCCGCGCGGCGCAGCCAACTCCACGAGCTTGTCGGCCTCGGCGCTGCGCTTGGAAAGGGAGAACTCCGCAAACTGCTGGGCAGTGCGCGTGAAACGCGCGCGGACGAGTTCGCGCTGGTCGGGCATGGAGTGATGATAAGCCACAGAGGCACAGAGACACAGAGATTTGAGGGTGTAGGGTGTCGAGTTGAGGGTGTAGAAAAATCAGAAATCAGAAGTCAGAACTCAGGACAATTTGCGCTTATGTGCGGTCCCTTCTCTTCTTTTTGAATCTGCGAAATCTGCGTAATCTGCGGATTTTCATTCCCCGTTCTTAGCTTTTTCCACGAGCACGCACCGCGCGCGGTGCGCGGGCCCGGCGTCGCGCAGGCCGGGGACGGCGAGAGTACATTCGGGGAGGCGATAACGGCACCGCGGCTCGAAGGCGCAGCCGGGCGGGAGCGCGGTGAGTTGCGGCACGTTGCCGGGCACCGGCACAAGATTCTTCTTGTCGAGCGACGGCGCCGCGCGCAGCAGCCCTTCCGTGTACGGATGACGCGGGCGGCGAAGAATTTCATCCGTGGGACCTTCTTCGACGATGCGTCCCG
>DASYRO010000334.1:0-3718 GCA_036004385.1 Candidatus Acidiferrales bacterium | reverse complement strand
GACCCCACCGACCGCCGCAACGGCGTGCTGGTGCTGATTGATTCGATTTATCCGGGATATTTCGCAACGATGGGGATTCCTATCCAGCGCGGTCGCGAGTTCACCGACGCGGACCGTGAGAACGCGCCGATGGTCGCCGTTGTGAACCAGGCCATGGCCGAAAAATTTTTTCCAAACCAAGACGCTATCGGAAAGAGGTTCCGCTTTTTCGGTGAGAACTGGATTCTGGAAATTGTGGGCATTGCGCGGAACAGCAAATACATCACCGTCGGCGAGGAGCCTCGGCCGTTCATCTATCTTCCGATGTACCAGCATTACACGCCGAATGTCGCGCTGCACATTCGCACGACTGGAGATCCGACGGCGGCGCTCGCCACGGTGCGCAGCGCTGTGCAGCAAATGGACCGCAACCTTCCGTTGCTCCGCCCGCGGACGGTTCAAGATTCGCTGGATCAGACGCTCTGGGCGGCGAAGCTCGGCGCTGGACTGTTGCTTGTCTTTGCGCTGCTGGCGCTGGCGCTGGCCGCCATCGGCGTCTATGGCGTGATGTCCTACACCGTCGCGCAACGCACGCACGAAATCGGCATTCGCGTAGCCATGGGCGCGCAGCGCGCGCATATTATGAAATTGATTCTGGGACAAGGTTTGCTCCTTGTCGGTAGCGGCATCACGCTCGGATTGGCGGCGGCGTTCTTCGGCGCGCGGCAGCTCACGCAGCTTCTGTTCAACGTGCGCGCCGGCGACCCGATTACGTTTATCGGCACGCCGCTGGTGCTGGCGCTGGTGGCGCTGCTGGCGTGTTACATTCCCGCGCGCCGCGCCATGCGCGTGGATCCCATGGTGGCCTTGCGGTACGAATAGATGGATAAATTCTGGCACGACGTAAAATTCGGCGCGCGGATGCTTTTAAAGAGCCGTGCGCTCACCGTCATCGCGGTGGTCACGCTGGCGCTGGGTATCGGCGCCAATACAGCGATCTTCTCGCTCACCGATCAAATCCTGCTTCGGCCATTGCCCGTGCCGCGCCCGCAGGAACTGGTCGAGCTGCGCTCGCCTGGTCCCAAGAGCGGCCACGTGAGCAGCGACGTCGGGGAGGGCGCCCCCGCGTCATTTTCGTATCCTTCCTACAAGGATTTGCGCGACCGCAACACGGTGTTTTCCGGACTGCTGGCGTGCTATTCCATTCCCCTGAGCGTCTCCGGGCAGGGCCAGACAGAGCGCGCGCAGGGGCAACTCGTTTCCGGAAATTACTTTGAGACGTTGGGCGTGCGCCCGGCGTTGGGGCGAATGTTCACACAGGACGACGACCGCATTCCCGGCGCACATCCCGTGGCCATACTCAGCCACGGATACTGGACGCGTAGGTTTGGCGCCTCGCCGGCGATTCTGAACCAGCAGCTTCTTGTGAACGGGCTTTCGTTGACCGTTGTCGGTGTAGCGCAGCGTGGATTCCAAGGGGTCGAGGTCGGCCAACTGCCGGATATCTTCGTTCCCATTACCATGAAGGCGCAGATGACGCCCAACTGGGACGGGCTCAATGATCGCCGCGATTACTGGTTCGCAATTCTCGGTCGGCTGAAGCCGGGCGTTTCACGAACGCAAGCGGAGGCCGGCCTGGCCTCGACGTACCGTGGCGTGCTGGAGGAAGAGGCGGCCACGACACATTACTCGCCGGAGCGCTTGCAAAAATTTCTTGCAAAAAAAATTGTTCTGCTGCCGGCGGCGGGAGGACGAAACGTCCTCCGGACCTCCGCGCGTGCTCCTCTTCTGTTGCTCAGCACCGTGGTTGCATTGGTTCTGCTGATTGCGTGCGCCAATGTCGCCGGCCTGCTGATCGCGCGGGGGGCGGCGCGGCAGAAAGAAATCGCATTGCGCCTGGCCATGGGCGCGTCGCGATGGCAGCTAATGCGTCAATTTCTGACGGAAAGCGTGCTGCTTGCGCTGGCGGGTGGCGCACTCGGCTTGATTCTGGCTTCGTGGACGATTGATGCGCTCCTGCAGGTCATGCCCGCCAGCCAGGGAGTACTCGGACTCTCCGCGCAGCTGGATGCCCGCCTGCTTGCGTTCAACCTGGCCATTTCCGCGCTGACTGGCATCATCTTCGGACTGGCCCCGGCGCTGCGCGCAACGCGTACGGAATTAGCTGTCGTGTTGAAGGAGCAAGGGCTGGCGCATTCCGGCGGGCTTTCCAACGTGCGATTTCTGAAAGGGTTGATCGTGACGCAGGTGGCCATGACCGCGCTCTTGCTGGTCGGCGCGGGATGGTTCATCAAGAGCCTGCGTAATCTGAGCCGCGCGGACCTGGGAATGCAAACCAGCCGATTGCTGCAATACTCCGTGGCGCCGGAGCTGAACGGCTATTCGCCGGAGCGCAGCACGGCGCTGTTCGACTCTATCCGCGAACAAGTCCGCTCCTTGCCCGGCGTGATTTCCATCAGCGCAGCCGTGGAGCCTGTTTTCGCCGACAGCGATGAGGGCTCGAATATCACAGCGGAAGGGCACGCTCCCGCGGAGAACGAAGACACCGGCGTGCTGAGGAATTCACTGGGGCCGGATTATTTCTCGACGATGGGGATTCCGCTGGTCGCAGGGCGGGAATTCACGCCGGCGGACAACGCCGGCAGCGCGAAGGTTGCCATCGTGAACGAAACCATGGCCAACCGGTTTTTCAGCGGCCAGAATCCGATCGGCAGGCGATTTGCCTTTGGCGCGGGCAACAACGTGCACCCCGACATCGAAATCGTGGGTCTCGTCCGCGACAGCAAACATTCCACGGTCCGCGATACGCCCCGGCCGTTTGTGTATCTGCCGTACGCGCAACGTAAGAATCTCGGTTCGATCACGTTTTATGTTCGCACCGCGGCGGATCCAAACCAATTAGCCGCGGCGATGAGGCGCGAAGTGGCCCGGCTGGACGCGAACCTGCCCGTCTACGAGCTGAAAACGTTGCAAACCCAAATCACCGAGCAGCTTTTTGTCGATCGTTTAATCTCCTCGCTCTCGCTGAGTTTCGCGCTGGTGGCAGCGATGCTGGCGGCCATCGGTATTTACGGCGTAATGGCCTATACGGTGGCGCGACGCACGCGCGAAATCGGCATCCGCGTGGCGCTCGGCGCCAAGCAGTCCGACGTACGCTGGATGATTTTGCGCGAGGTTGCACTGCTCGCCGGCATCGGGCTTACCGTAGGTTTGCCCGCCGCGTTGGGGATGGGGCGGTTCGCCGAGTCGTTGTTGTATGGCGTCAAGGCCAGCGACATGACGATGGCTCTGGCTGCGACGGTGGTGCTGGCGGGCGTGGCGCTGCTGGCCGGATACCTGCCGGCGCGCCGCGCGGCACGTGTCGATCCGATGGTGGCGTTGCGCTACGAATGAAACTTTCGTCGTTTCGGGAAGTATCTCCAAGATATGAGTGAGTGGTCTTGGAGGAGGATCCAGTGGACAGCTTGCTACAAGACGTGCGGTACGCGCTGCGCATGCTGGTGAAGAATCGCGGCGTCACATTAATCGCGGTGCTGGCGCTGGCGCTGGGCATTGGCGCGAACACCGCCATCTTCAGCGTCGTCAACGCGATTTTGCTTCGCCCGCTGCCGTATGAAGATCCGCAGAGGCTTGTGTTTCTCGGTGAATGGTCGCAACAAGTGCCGAACATGAGTATTTCTATGGCTAACTTCAACGACTGGCGCACGATGACCACAGTCTTCGACAGCATGGTCGCGTT
>DASYRO010000333.1:0-1581 GCA_036004385.1 Candidatus Acidiferrales bacterium | reverse complement strand
TGCGAGCAAGCCGCGGCGCGTGGCTGTCTCGCTGCCCGATGCGGCGGAAATGATTCTCGCGGAATTGAATGGGAAACTGAAAGTGTAGAAGTGTGGAAGCAAAGGACACCCGCATGACCAAACACGCGCTGATTACCGGAGTGACCGGGCAGGACGGCAGTTACCTGGCGGAATACCTGCTCGAACAGGGCTACAAAGTTTTCGGGCTGGTGCGGAGGTCGTCCAGCCCCAATGTGGAGCGCGTCGGCCACCTGCTGGAAAAAATCACGCTGATCCCCGGCGACCTGCTGGACGACCATTCGCTGGTGAAAGCGCTGGAGCAATCCCAAGCCGAAGAAGTGTACAACCTCGCGGCGCAGTCCTTCGTGGCCACCAGCTGGAACCAGCCCATCTTCACCGCGGAAGTTACCGGCGTGGGCGTGGCGCGTCTGCTGGAAGCGATCCGCAAAGTCAATCCGAAGATCCGCATGTACCAGGCATCCAGCAGCGAGCAGTACGGCGCGGCGCGCACCACGCCGCAGAACGAAGACACTGCCTTCCACCCGCGCAGCCCGTACGCGGTGGCCAAAGCCTACGCGCACCACATCACCATCAACTACCGCGAAAGCTACGGCCTGTTTGCCTGCTGCGGGATTTGCTTCAACCACGAATCGCCGCGCCGCGGGCTGGAATTTGTCACCCGCAAAATCACGCATGCGGCCGCGCGCATCAAGCTGGGCTTGCAGAAGGAACTCAAGCTCGGCAACCTGCGCGCCGTACGCGACTGGGGATTTGCCGGCGACTACGTCCGCGGCATGTGGCGCATGCTCCAGCAGCCGCAAGCGGAAGAATTCGTGTTCGCCACCGGCGAGTGCCACTCGGTGGAAGATCTCGTGGCCGCGGCGTTCGAGCACGCCGGCCTCGATTGGAAAGACCACGTGAGCACGGAAGCGTCGCTGCTGCGCCCGGCGGATGTCGAGCACCTGCGCGGCGACGCCACGAAAGCGCGCGAAAAACTGGGCTGGCGGCCTGACACTTCGTTCGCGCAGCTCGTGCACATGATGGTGGACGCCGACCTGCAACGTGTCCGCGCGGAAGCGCTGGCCGGAGCAGCGGCGGCGCGCGGATGAAAGCGCTCATCACCGGCATTGCCGGTTTCGTCGGCGTGCACCTGGCCAACCACCTGCGCTCGCGCGGCTATCAAGTGTGCGGCCTGGTGCAGAACTTCGCGCTCTCCGCGCGCGTGGCGCGGGCGCTCGAAGGCGTGCCGCTCTACCGCTGCGAAATCACGGACGCGGCGCGGCTCGCCGCCATCGTCAAGAAAACGCGACCGGACGAAATCTACCACCTCGCAGCAATCTCCGCGGTACCCTTCTCGCGCGAACATCCCGAACTCACCTTCGACGTGAACATCGAGGGCACGCGCAACCTATTGCGCGCGGCTTCCGCGCTCAAACGCCCGCGATTTCTTTTCGTCAGCACCGCGCAGGTGTACCGCATCCCGCAGAACGGCAGGCCGTTCACGGAAAATTCTCCGCTCGCGCCGGCCAATCCCTACGCGGCCAGCAAAGCCGCGGCGGAATTGCTGGTGCAGCGCGCCGC
>DASYRO010000332.1:0-3946 GCA_036004385.1 Candidatus Acidiferrales bacterium | reverse complement strand
TGCCGGGAAAATTCAGCTTGTCAATTTCCTTGCCCCATTTTTCTTTGCACAAGATTAAGCCGCTGCGCGGGCCACGCAAAGTTTTGTGCGTCGTGGACGACACGATGTCCGCGTGCGGCACGGGGCTGGGATGCAGGCCGGCGGCGACGAGTCCCGCGATGTGCGCCATGTCCACGAAGAGCAGTGCTCCGACGGCGCGCGCGCTGGCCGCGAGGCGTTCGAAATCAATGATGCGCGAATAGGCGCTGGCCCCGACGACGACCATTTTCGGCTTGTGCTCGTTCGCGAGGCGGTCCACTTCGTCGTAATCAATCGTCTCAGTTTCCTTGGTGACGCCGTAGGGCACGAACTTATACATGCGTCCGCTGAAATTGAGCGGATGGCCATGTGTCAAATGGCCGCCGTGGGCGAGGTTCATGCCCAGCACCGTGTCGCCCGGCTGCAGCATGGACATGTACACGGTGACGTTGGCGCTCGTGCCGCTATGCGGCTGGACGTTGGCGTGCTCCGCGCCGAAAAGCTGCTTGGCGCGGTCAATGGCCAACTGCTCGGCGCGGTCGGCGAATTCGCAGCCGCCGTAATAACGCTTGCCCGGATAGCCTTCGGCGTACTTGTTGGTGAACACGGAGCCCATCGCTTCGAGCACCGCTTCAGAAACAAAATTCTCCGAGGCGATCAACTCGAGGCCGTTAGCTTGGCGGCGCGCCTCGTTGCGCAGGATTTCCGCGACGTCGGGGTCGGTCTCCGACAAAGTGCGATTCATTCGAGTGGAAATTTCGGTGAGTGTTGTCATAGGTGGTCAAGCTTTGCTAACGATTGGTGATTGAGTGATTTGTGATTGAGTGATTTAGGACCTCCACCGCTCATTTCGCGCGCACAATCGAGTTACGGGCGGTCATTCAATCACTCAATCGCAAATCACAAATTCTTTTGCAATCGCTCAATTATTTCTTGTCCATGGCGGCGATTTTATCCACGCGGCGTTGGTGGCGGCCGCCGCCAAACGTCGTATTCAAGAACTCGCGCACGATGGCGATCACTTGATCGTCGGTCAGCAGGCGCCCGCCGAACGTGAGCACATTGGCGTCGTTGTGCTCGCGGGCAAGGTGCGCGGACATGATGTCGTGCGCGACCGCGGCGCGGATGCCGGGCACTTTGTTGGCGGTGATGGCCATGCCGATGCCCGTGCCGCACGTCAGGATGCCGAGCCCCGCGCGCCCCGCCGCAACGCGCTCGGCCACTTGCTTTGCGAAATCCGGGTAGTCTACAGATTCCTCGGACGCGGTGCCCACGTCTTCGACTTCGTAGCCCTGCGCAGCGAGGAATTTTTTCACCGCTTCCTTGGCGTGGAAGCCGGCGTGGTCGGCGCCAATGGCGATTTTCGGTTTGTCGGCCGGATCCGGCATATTGTTTCCGAAAACGATTCTAGCGGAAAGAGGACGAAGGCGGAAGGACGAAAGGCACTACATTACAGCGACCGGATAGGTTTGTGCTGCCAGGCGGCCGTGCATGCGTTCCTGGACCACCAAGCGCAGCTTGTATGCGCCCGGTGGCGCACGCAAGGAAACGGCCTGCTCCAGCCCATGCTCCGCCAGGCGCGCCAGCGTTTCATCTTTCAAGTTCAGAACCCATTCTCCTTCGACGCCGGAATGAAACTTCCCCTGCGCATCGAAAAGCGCAAGCACGAAGCGGACGTTTTCGACGCTGCGGTCTTCCCGGCGGAGAAATGGCAGGTCGCGCGTCGTCAGACGCACTTGCACGCGCAGCGCGGATTGGCCGGCGGACTTTTCGGGGCGAGTGGTGGCGCCGACAACAAACTCGGCGAGAGCGTCGGAGCCTTGCACGGCGAGATCGAATTTATCCGGCGGCACGACGGGCGGGAGCCGGAGCTTGTCCGGAGCGAAGTAGCCGCGGCGCGCATCGAGCTTGTATTCGCGAGCCCCGGTCAGCGTGACCTTCAACGCGTGATAAGTGCTGTCGGGCTTCAGATTATCCGGCGCGTAGCCGAGCATGTAGAGCACTTCGGGCGTCGCGGTCAGCTCGCGGAAGCCGCGGCCGAAGTCATTGTTGCCGTGGAAGAATCGCCCGCCGGTGCCGCCGGCGAGGAACGACATGGCTTCGCTCATCTGCGCGTGCTGCTCGCGGGCCAGGCTGTCAGCAAACTGCTGCAGGTCCGGACGCAACATCAAGAGACTCGGCGGTCCGTTCCCCACATCCGAGCCTACAGCGTCGGCGGCCAGGCCCTTGGCGTCCAGCGAATGGATTACCACGCCGGTGCGCAGAGCGATTTCCACGAGGCTGTCCTGCGATCGTCGGAGCGGAGTGGACATGGTCAGAAAACCCGACGAGGCCAGCACCACCATGCGGCGCCCGGACAATTTTCCAACGTATTGAAGGACGTCCTTCAGAACAATCAGCGTATCGCGCGAGTATTGATCCACGAGGCTGATCATTTGAAAGGCCTGGTTTTTTACGATGCCCGGCAAGCTAGCCACCATATTCGAGTCTCGGGAGAAACATTGCTCGGCGATGCCCTGCTCGATTCCGAGTTCCATGGACGCCTGATCGTTGAAGTTCACGATCTGGTAGGCCTGATAGGCACTCATCCACGGGCAGGAAACTCCCACGCTTGAGCGTCGCACGCGCGGCTTCAGCAGAGCCAGTGTGTCGACCACCTTGCGCAGGTCGTCGGTGAAGCCCAGCGTGACGTCGGTGGAAGACGTGAAAATGGCGACGCGATCTCCCGCTTCGAGATCGTGGCGCACGAATTCCTGCGCCGCTTTGCGCACCGGAGCGAGATCTCCGACGGGAAGATTCAAATCGTCGAAAAAGAGCGCCACGTAGCGGCGCGGCGTCGCGGCCGGCGGAAAAGCCGGCACAGAAGCCGGCGCAGCGTTCGCCGGCGCCGCTGGGGCCGGCTGGGCAGGCGCGGAAAGGCGAGCCGGCGTCTCCGCGGAAAAGGAAATGATGGTTTGCGGCTTGCCATTATCAAAAACCTGAAAATCCTCCTGCTTTAAACCGGCGACAATTTTGCCCGCAGTGTCGCGGACGACGACGGGAACCATGACCAGGTTTGTCTGGACACGAAGCGCCGGAGGGGCGGGCAAACGGTAGGGCTGCGTGCTGATGCGGATTTCGTCCGCGGGAATTCGCTGGGCACGCGCCGCCAGCACGAGAAACAATGCCCACGCGCCGATAGCGAAAATACGCTTCGTCTGCACAGAAGTAGGGCGCAACGCTGCCGGCATTATGTCACGGCGGTTGTACGCTCGCCGTTAAAAATTTGCAATGCCAGAGCCTGGCGGGGCGTTGAACCGCTCTTTCGAGAGCATTGCAAGCATCGAGCATAAGAGAGAGAATCCCGGCATCAACACCCGCGCTACGGCCATGGCCAGAATCCTTGTTACCGACGACGACCGCAGCATCCGATTGCTGGTGCGCTCGATCCTCACCGGCGCGGGGCACAGCGTCGAGGAAGCCGAAAACGGCGCGGCAGCGCTGGAAAAAATCCGCGCGAACGCCTACGACCTCGCCGTGCTGGACATCTGGATGCCGGAAATGACCGGGCTCCAACTGCTCGAGCAGCTCCAGAAAGAAGCGCGCAGTCCGAAAGTGGTGATGCTCACCTCGGACGATGCGCCGAAGTCGTTGCTGGCTGCCGCGCGCGATCAGGCCATCCGCTACCTGAAGAAACCGTTCGTGCCGCACGATTTGCTTGACGCCGTCGCCGCCGCGCTCGCCGCGACGCCGGGGCTGCCGACCATCGAGGTCATCTCCGCGAAACCGGATTGGGTGGAGCTGCTGGTGCCTTGCGATATTGAGGTCGCCACGCGCATCCACGACTTCCTCGAACATCTGAAAGCCGATCTTCCCGTGGACGTGTGCGAAAAACTCGGGCAGGCGTTTCGCGAATTGCTGATGAATGCAGTGGAGTGGGGCGGAAAGC
>DASYRO010000331.1:0-7182 GCA_036004385.1 Candidatus Acidiferrales bacterium | reverse complement strand
GTCAATGCGCGCGACTCGGCCGAGGTATTCCTGATTGATGGCGCTGTGCCCGACGTCGTACGGGTAGGTGACGAACAAACGCATCTCCGGATGGTAGGCGGCGCGCTCGCTGGCAAAATAGACGCCGTTGCGGCAAACGTTCAGCGTGTCCACCACCTCGTCGAAATCATTGCCGCGCGGCTCGGAGGGCCGCACGCGAACTTTCTGTGCAATTCTGACTCGTCCTTTTCCGCGGCGTTCAGATCTGGCGGTCATCGTTCCCCCTGTGCGATGGTTCCGGCCCGCGCGGAGCGTCCATCTTCCAGATCCGGCAGCCGCTGGCAACTGAGGCGCAAGAGTTCCTGTTTGCTTCACAGATCTTCTAGGCGCGGATTGTATGCGTTTCATTTTTTTCCCGCAACGCAGCTTTCCACAAACGGTATGCGGTTGGTTATCCCCGCGACAAACGTAGCGCAGGCGTCCCGCCGGCTCCGTGGTTACGCGGTCGGGTTGTTGTGCGCCTGCTTCAGCGAGGCGCTGACATCTCGCGAGTATTCATCTTCGCAGAGCCGGCGGGACGCCGGCGCTACGCGCAACGAAGCACGCGCCGCGGCGCTCGTCCTTGACACCCATGTGCCGTGCTGCTACGTTGCGAGGCCGATGCGATTCCCCCTCCGCAAAGCACTCCTCAGCGTTCTGGCCATCATTATTCTCGGAGGCCTGGCCTATGTAGCCATGCGCATGAAAGATTTTTCCTGGGACAAGCTGGAAACGTCCCTTAAGCAGGCCAACTGGCCCTTGCTAATGTTGGCGCTGCTGGGCATTCATGTTTGTTTGGCGATACGGGCATTTCGCTGGACGCGTTTTTCGCGCTATCTCGCCCGCGCGCGATTTTCGACTATCTACACGGCCACAGTGATGGGCTTCAGCGCGATTTTTTTGCTGGGACGCGCCGGCGAGCCCATTCGTCCACTACTTATAGCGCGCAAGGACCGCGTGTCCGTTTCCAGCCAGTTTGGAATCTACGTTCTCGAGCGCATGTTCGACATGGCCAGCACAGTTGTGCTCGCCGCTGTGGCGCTGCTGGCAGTGCAGCACCGGACTACCACTCCAGAAGGCAAGGCACTGATCGCCGCCGCGCGGACCAGCGGTATTGTCCTGCTGGTTGGACTTGCGGCGGGTGTTGCGTTCCTCATCTATTTGCGGGTTCACGGCGCGGCAAAGCTCGAGCGCCGGCTGGAAGCCTGGCGCGTTTCCAGTCCCATTGGGTGGCGCAAGCGCGTGGCCGGTTTGCTCGCCGGCTTCAGCCAGGGCTTGCAGGCCATCCGCTCGTTTAACGATCTCCTACTCGCGGTAGTGATTTCCGGCGCGCACTGGACGTTGATGGGCGGCGTATATTATCTGATCGCACAGAGCTTCGGCGGGCGGCTGGCCGGGCTGACTCTTACTGACGCGATCCTCGTGCTGGCCTTCACCATGGCCGGCTCGACGATTCAACTCCCCGGTGTGGGTGGCGGGTCGCAGGTGGCCAGCTTCCTGGCCTACACAGTTATTCTTGGAATCCCGAACGAGCCCGCGGCGGCCGCGGCCATCGTGGTGTGGCTGATTACCTTCGCCGGTTCTACTGTGTTAGGAATTCCGCTGCTTATCAAGGAGGGCTGGTCCATGGGCGAGTTGCGCCGTATGGTTCGCGCGGAAAAAGACGCCGAAGCGCACGGGCGGCACATCGCTCCTCCGGCGCCAGAAAAAGCGAAATCCACGGCAGGAGATTCCCAGGCATGAAGTGCCCGTTCTGCTCGCATCTCGATGACAAGGTGGTGGACTCCCGCGAAGGCCGCGAGGGCGATTTGATTCGCCGCCGCCGCGAATGCTTGAAGTGCCGCCGCCGCTTCACCACCTACGAGCGCATTGACGAAATCCCTTACATGGTGGTGAAGAAAGACGGCCGCCGCGAGCGCTTCGACCGTCAAAAAATTCTGCAAGGGCTTTTAAAGGCTTGCGAGAAACGTCCGGTGGCTACGCCCAAACTGGAAGCGCTGGTGGAGGAAGTCGAACGCTTCGTGCAGGAATCGCCGGACCGCGAGCGCTCCACCACGGACATCGGCAACCTGATGATGACCCGCCTGAAAAAACTGGACAAAGTCGCCTACGTGCGCTTTGCGTCAGTTTATTCCGACTTCAAGGACGTGAAGGAATTCATGAACGAGCTGAAAGGATTGCTGCGCGAGCGCTCTCGCAAATGAAACCTTGCTTCCGGCGCCCTGCACTCAAAATCTACTCCCCGCCTTCCCACACCGCAGCGGCGAATTTTTTCACCACGCGGAAGCCCATTTTTTCGTACAGCCGCACGGCACCGGTATTTTGCGAGGTCACCGTCAGCGACAGCGCGTGGTAGCGCTGTGATTTCAGCGCGCGGATGGATGCGTCCATCAGCCGCAGGCCGAGGTGCTGGCCCTGGAACGCCGGCGCCACGCAAATTTGGGTCGTGTGGCCGACGCCCATGGACACGGTCGAAGTCAGCACCGCCGCCGTCAAATCGCTGCTTCCCTCCGTGCGCACCACGAAGGACGCTTCCGGAAGGAATTGTCCGCAGCCCGGCAGGACGACGATGTTCTTCAAGAATTTGATTGCGCCGGAGACGCTGCGGTACTGGTCGTTGATTTCGCTGTCGATGTGGTTGGCGTAGGCCTTGGCAATGAGCCGTGCGCAGGCTTCGAAGTTGGTGTCGTCCCAGCGCTCCAGCCGCATTCCTGCGGGAACCGGGGCGCCGGTGATTTGCGCGTCCTTCATCGGGAGGATCATGAATTGGCGCGTGAACAGGCGGAAATTTTCTTTGTGCATGGCGGAGTCCAGCGTCACGCCGAAAGGCATGAGCTGCGCCTCGATGCGGCGCACGCGCGGCAGCGAACGCATCTCGTCCAGCATGTCGCGCAGGATTTGTTCGGCGGGGCGCAGGTGCGCGTAGCGCGGCGACGCGTAGAGCCCGCCGATCAGCGCCTTGGTTTCGTCCACCACGTAAAAGCCGTAAGCGGCGGGCTCGCCGTCGGCAATGGCGGCGCGCCCGGCGAGCGACTTGGCGTCAATGAATTTTTTGATCAATTGCGCGGACGGCCGGTAATCCCAGTGCAGTTCTTCGAGCCAACAGGCCTGCTCTTCATCCAGCAGCGGGGCCAATTGCCGGGACGCGATTTGATGGAGGTCAACGATTTCCATGCGCGAGATCGCCGGATGCGTCGAAATTATAGCCTCCCGCCATCCGTTTTACTAACTGGAGGCGGCTGCCGGGGATTCCGCTCGTGGTGCGTGCACGGGAGCGGCGCCTGAGGGTACTCTTCGGCAAACACGGTAGATGCCGCCTGCCGCTTAGCTTTAAGGAATGTGCTAACATTCGCGCGCTTGGAGGGATGCTCATTTCTTGAGTTATTTTTCTGAGTTCCGTGATTCGGGACGTCTCTCGCGAGCGCTGATGGCGGGTGCGGCGCTTCTGGGATTCGCGCTGGTGGCGCTCTTGCTGATTTCCGGCGTCGTGCTCTATCGGGTGATTTCTCCGCCGACCGCTGGCGGAGAACTCTCGCCGGAAACGCTGCTGGGGCGTCCCACGGTGATCTCGTTTACTTCACCGGCGGGCCCGTCAGAAGGATGGTTCTTCCCCGGGCGAAGCACGGCGCCGACGATCATCCTCTGCCACGGCTATCTCTCCAATCGTGAAGAGCTGCTCACGCTGGTCACCGCGTTGCAGGAGCACCAGTACAACGTCTTCGTTTTCGATTTTTCCGGGCACGGCCGCAATAAGCGCTTCACCACGCTGGGCTACCATGAAACGCAGGAGCTGCTGGCCGCGATCAGCGCCGTGGCGACGCGTCCCGATGTGGACCGCACGCGCTTCGGAGTGTGGGGCACGAGCCTGGGCGCCTACGCCGCGGCGTCGGCGGCCACAAGCGACATCCGCATCCGCGCCATCGCGCTCGATTCGGTGTACGACGATCCCATGGACATGCTGGATCAGCTCGTGCAGCGGTCCGGTCTGAACGTCCTGCCATTCACGCCGACGCTCTGCCGCTGGACGTTTCGCCTGATGAATTTTTCCGCGCGCAAGACGCCGCCGCTCTCCGCGCGGCTGCCGGCGATGCCTGGTGTGGCCAAGCTGTTCGTGCTGGCCAACGACAATCGCGCCCTGGCCCAGTCCACCGCAAAACTCTTTCAAACGGCAGCCGGGCCGCGCCAACAGATCAACGTTTCTAAATCGAATTACGGCGCGATGAGCAGCGACGACAAGCATACTTACGAAGACGCCATCGTCCCGTTCTTCCTGCAATATCTGCCCATCACCGCCGGCCCGTTGCCGGCAAAATAATTTACGGCCGGATAATCACCGCCTGCGGCGAAATGCGCTGCACGATTCGGAACTTCACTTGCCACGCGAGGAGATCTCTTACACCCGCATCCGACGTGGCCACGACGCCCGGACGCGTTCCCCAGCTTGTGGGCTTCCATTCCGTGAGCTCGCGGCGCAGGTAATAATTCACGCCGTAATGCCACGCCCGGTGCAGATGGAATGTCTGGACGTCTTCTCCCGGCTTGGCCTCCGCCTGAAGCATTTGCGCCAGCACGCGCGGCGAGAGTTCGCGGTCAATCTTCGGCGCCACGCGCAGGTTGATGGCGGCAATCAGCGCGGCAATCAGCACCGCGGCAAGTCCGAGCGATGCGCGATATTTTCGCGCCCAGCCCAGGCCCGAGACAATGAGTCCCACGATGGTAATCGCCGCGACCCACACGGCCATTTCCGTACGCGGCATGGCTTGCAACAAAGTCGGCATTTTACTCAGCCGGTATCCGGCAACGCCCGCGAGCAGCAACAACGTGACGCCGGTCCACTCCATCAGCCACTGCGCGAAGGAATCATTTTGCTCGATCGCGCGCGTCAAGCTTCGCGCCAGCAGCAGCACCAATGGCGCGAAGACAGGCAGGATGTACCCGGGCAATTTGGAGCGCGACATACTGAAGAATACGAGCGGGAAAATGATCCAGCAGGCAAAGAAGAATCCGCGCGAATCGCGCAATTTCCTTTCGTGCCACAGCACCAAGGTGTCCCGGGCTACGCCTGCCAATAGCGCGCTCCAGGGTAAAAGTCCCAGAAGCAGAATCGGCCCGAAAAACCAGAACGGCTGTTCGTGCAGAAAGATGGGCGTCAGAAACCGTTGCAGATTGTGCTCAAGAAAAAACACGCCGAGGAATTCCGGATTGCGCACGGCGCATAACACGTACCAAGGCAGCGCCACGAGGCAAAACGCCGCCACCGCGAGCGGGTGCGCCAGCCGCCACGCGCGATTCCAGCCACGTGTAACGACCGCCCATAGACCTACGCTGCCTCCCGCCAGCACAATCGCTGCGGGACCTTTGGCCAGCGCTGCCACGCCGAGGAATGCGCCGAACAGCATCTGCCAAGTTCGCTGCGACCCGGGCCGATCTTCCCACATCGCGCAAAATGCCGCGATCATGGTCAACGCGAGCGCGGCGCTGAAGGGCATGTCTGCGGTGCCGGCGCGCGCAAACGCGAATACACCCACGCAGGTCGGAAAAATCAGTAGTACGGCCCACGCGGATCCCTCGCCGTACACTCGCCGGGCGAGCCATGCCAGCGACAACGCCGCCAGCATGGCCAACGCCGCCGAAGGCAAGCGCGCGGAATGATCGCCGACGCCCATTACGCGAAATGCAGCCGCGGCGCTCCAATAATAGAGAGCTGGCTTTTCAAACCACGGCTGGCCATTGAGGCGCGGCGTTACCCAATCGCCAGTTTCGGCCATGGCGCGGGCGATGGAGGCGTAACGCGGTTCGTCGGGCCCGATCATGCCGAACGCGCCGAGCCGGCTGAAAAAGCAGAAATAAACCACCACAGCGGCCACCGCAGCCGCGGCCCACGTGCGAGACGGAATCGGTCGGTTCACAGCCGGAAGAGTCTAACAGACCACGCGGCGCGCCAAGTGAGCCAATGTTTCCATCTACATTTCAGAAGGGTGCTTGCTCTGCGTGACGTTGACTGAATGACCGCATAGGTTGCGGTTGCAAACACGTGCTGCAAAAAACGCAGTCGTAATCGTTGTGGGCGGCTTCAATTCATGGATAATGACGGCCGATGCGCAGATGGCTTGAATTCGCGGCTGCATGGCTGGCGCTGAAAACCCTGGGCATTCTTCCGCGGCCGCTGGCGCGCGCGACCGGCGCGATGCTCACGCGCATGGCATTGTTTTTCCGCCCCCGCCTGCGGCGGGCCGCGCACTTCAATTTGCGCATGGCGTTCCCCGATATGCCGGAGGCAGAGCGCCACCGCATCCTGAACGCTTCCGTGCGGCAAGTCGGATGGATGGCCGGCGAATTTGCGCACTTTCCACGCTACAGCCGGGAAAACATCGAGCGCGTCATCGTGCCCGACGGGTTTGAAAATTTCGATTCCGCCTTCCGCCGCGGCAAAGGGGTGCTCTATCTGACGGCTCATGCCAGCGCCTGGGAACTCTCATCATTCGCCCAGTCGCTCTATGGATACCCGCTGCATTTCGTGATGCGGCCGATTGATAATCAGCGAGTGGACGCGCTGGTCAATCGTTACCGCTGCCTCTCTGGCAATACGCCCATCGAAAAAAACAAGTCTGCCAGGCCGGTGTTGCAAGTGCTTCGCGCCGGAGAATGCGTCGGCGTCTTGATCGACCACAACACGTCGCTCGAAGAAGGCGTCTTTGTAGATTTCTTCGGCGTGCCGGCGTGTACCACATCCGGACTGGCGCGCATCGCACTGCGCACTGACGCCGCTGTCGTTCCCACCTTCGTTTTCTGGGACGAGCAGATGCGCAAATACCATTTGCGCTTTGAGCCGGCGCTGGAACTCGCGCGCACCGGCGACGAGCAGCGCGACATCGTAGAGAATACGGCGCGGTTCACTCGCGCCATCGAAGAATACGTCCGCCGTCATCCGGACCAATGGCTCTGGGTACACAAGCGTTGGCGCACGCGCCCGCCGGGCGAAAAACCGCTGAATCCGTTCTAAGGTACGGCGGCGTCCTGCCGGCGATTTTGGAGTCGTGTTGCGCCAGCAATGGAAAGCGAGGATGCCATGATACGCACCGCAGGTGAAGTTGCCGAACATATCGGCGCGCAGATCGAAGGGGACGCCGCCGCGAAAATTTCGGGCATCGCCAGCCCGGAGAG
>DASYRO010000330.1:0-2052 GCA_036004385.1 Candidatus Acidiferrales bacterium | reverse complement strand
ATGCCGCCGGTCGGCCGCGTGGGGTCGAGAGCGTGCGCGAGCGCGTTGGTGCGCGTGTAGAAATCGTGGTTATCCCGCGACTCGTTGATGCGCACGCCCCACAGAATGATGGAGGGATGATTCCAGTCGCGGCGAATCATGCGGCGGACGTTGTCCACGGCGAGGTCCTGCCAAGCCGCGTCGCCGACGTGTTGCCAGCCGGGAATTTCCTCGAGCACCAGCAGGCCGAGTTCGTCGCAGGCATCAAGAAAATGCGGCGATTGCGGATAGTGCGACGTGCGCACGATATTGCATTTGAGTTCCTTCTTTAGGATGTACGCATCGCGCTTCTGCACGCGCGCGGGCATGGCTTGCCCAACCCACGGAAATGTCTGATGACGATTCAGGCCGCGCAGCTTGACCACTTTTCCATTGAGTTCAAAGCCGTGGTCAGTGAAACGCGCTTCGCGAAAGCCGATGCGGCGGCGGTCTTCGTCAATTGTTTTCCCTCCGGCAGCCTTCAGCCGCGCGACGACGGTGTACAGCCGTGGCTTGTCGAGTTGCCAGCGCTCGACGGTGCCGAAATTCGCCAGCGTCAGCTCAAATTCCTTGTTGCCGGTCACGTCGTCGGTCGCTTTCGCCGGCTTGTCGAGCGAAAGATGAGCTGTCGTCAGCACGCGAATCGCATCGCGCAATTCCACTTCGAGCGAAAGTCCCGCGGGCGGCGTGGGCGGGAGCGCGACAAAGCACGATACGTCCACGCTGGGATGATCGGTCAGCACATCGTCCGGGCGCGCGAAAATGTTTTCGAGGTGCCAGGGCGGCACGATGCGCAGCGCAACGTCGCGATAAATGCCGCCGAAGGTGAGGTAATCAATCGCGCCGCCGAAAGGCGGAATATCCGCGCGCTCAGTGGAATCAAGCTCAACGGCGAGTACATTTTCGCCGGCCCAATCAAGATGCGGCGTCAGTTCAAAAGTGAACGGCGTGTAGCCGCCCTTGTATTCTCCGAGGCGATTGCCGTTGAGCCAGACCGTGCTCGCCGTCATCGCCCCGCCGAAATCCACGAAAACTTTTCTGCTGTGCTCGACGGGCGGCAATTTGAAGTGCCGGCGATAAATGGAGACGAACTGGTAGGACTTCTCGTCGAAGCTGTGCCAGGGAAGTTTCTTGTTGGTGTGCGGCAGCGTGACGTGCTCGAACGCGGCGTCATTGAATTCGCGCGCGGTGTCGTTGGTGACGCGCTTTGCGCTGAAGCGCCAATTGCGGTTCATCGGCAAAACGAGCCGGCCTTCGTGTTGGCGTTGTTCGCCCGCCGCTTTTTGTGCCGGGCGCTTAGCTTGCAGCGTGAGCGCAGCCAGCGCCGCGCTGCTCGACCTCAGAAATTTTCGCCGGTCCATGTTGTCGGAAAAGTATTCCAAACCTCGGATGGAGTCAATTGACTCGCTGTTACGGTCGCTCTAACATACGCTGCTCCGGATTCCCGTCACTATGATTGGCCAGACCATTTCGCATTATCGCGTCACCGAGAAGCTGGGCGGCGGCGGAATGGGTGTGGTGTATAAGGCCGAGGACACCACGCTGGGACGCGAAGTCGCGCTGAAATTCATGCCCGCCGATGTGGCCAGCGATGCACTGGCGCTGGAGCGTTTCCGCCGCGAAGCCCGCGCCGCTTCCGCGCTGAACCATCCGGGCATCTGCACGATCTACGAAATCGGCGAACACGCCGGGCAGCCGTTCATCGCCATGGAGTTCCTGGAAGGCTGCACGCTGAAGCATCGCATCGAATCCGGCGGCATCGAGCTGGAAGCGATTCTGGAATTTGCCGTGCAAATCGCCGACGCTTTGGACGCCGCGCATTCCAAAGGCATCATCCACCGCGACATCAAGCCTGCCAATTTGTTCATTACCGATCGCGGGCAGGGCAAAATCCTCGACTTCGGCCTTGCCAAGCAGAGTCCGCAAAAAGGCTCGTCCGGCGTGGCGGCCGGAATTTCCGAACAGCTCACCATGGGCATGAGCGAAGAACACCTCACCAGTCCGGGCACGGCCATCGGGACGGTGGCGTACATG
>DASYRO010000329.1:0-9242 GCA_036004385.1 Candidatus Acidiferrales bacterium | reverse complement strand
GCCCGACCCCTTCAAGTTCGGCAACGGCTGAGCGATGTGCGCCCCCACTACGCACCCACCCTCTGGGAGTCCAGCCTCGGAAGCTGGTTAAACGCCTTGCCCGGCCGTTGCCACGAAGTAGAAGGGAAGACCTTGAGCCTGCGTAAGGCTTGGGGGTTTTGCGCCGTCGTTCAGGAACCTGCAGTGCAGCCTGCCTTACCTACGCCCAAAATCCTGAGCGCGATCAAACAAAGCCGCAGTGTGGACCCCCCAGAAATGTTTCTGGGCGGCGGCGCCCCTTCTTCACCGACGAGTTTGCGTACCAGGCCGACACTTCCCCCTCATACTGGGAAACCAGCAATCGTTTGCCTGGACGCGTTTGGCTCCCCCCGGGGCAACTGGCGTGGATAAAAAGACGGGCGCGGCGATCCAACGACCAGTTGCCCCCGGGGAGTCAGAACTGGAAAGCGGTAAGTAACCTCAGCTATTCTTCCCCAAGAAAATCTTTTGCGATGAGGATTGTCTGAGCGATGGCGATTCGTATGCCAGCGGAGCACGGAGCATGGGGCATGCTCATCGTGCCGTACGTGAGCGCTGCGGCCGTCGCCGGTCGCTGGAACGTGCCTGTGGTGCTGTGCGCTGCGCTGGCGTTGGGATTGTTTGTGCTTCGCGGGTCCGCGGAAGCGCAGGGCGGATGGCGCACGTTGCGCAAGCCGGACCAGGTGGTGTTCGCCGTCACGCTGCTGGCCGCGGCCGGCGTGCTCGTGCTGATGTATGGCCGCATGCAGTTGATTGCTGTGGCGCTTTGCGGCGTCGCGCTCTATGCCGCGCAAGAAGCCTTCGTGAAGGCGCACAAAGCAGCAAGCACCGAAAAGCGAAGCCTCGCGGCGGAGTTGGTCGGCGTGGTGCTGCTCTCGTTGGCCGCGCCCGCGGCGTGGATTGCCGCGCGAGGACGTCTCGATTTGGAAGGCGCGCAAATCTGGGCAATGAACGTCCTTTTCTTTCTGGGCGGCGTGCTGTATGTAAAATACCGCGTGCGCGGGCTGCTCGCGCACCGCGAATTTTCCGGCTGGCGCGAACGGCTGGCGTTTGCATGGCCCGTGTTCATTTATCACGCGATGCTATTCGTTTTTTTCATGGCGAATATTTTTGTACGCGACTTGCCAGCGGAGGTGCTGCTTGCATTTGCGCCGGGGATTATGCGTGCAATGATACTGGTGTTTCAGCTTGGCGAACGATTTCCCATCAAGCGGCTGGGGTGGACGGAGGTTGTGCATTCGATAGTATTCGCGTCGCTGCTCGTAATTGCGTACCGGGTTGCGATGTAGAAATGTACAAGCAGGCAGATATAGAAAACGCGAGTCCAAGTTGATGCGGAGCGCTAATACAAAGACCGCGACGAAAGCCAGCGCGCAGGGAACAAGTCTACTTGTACCGGCGAGCGAAGATTTGAAGGAGTGGGCTGCGCTGCTGGGGAGCGAGTTGGTTAAGTGGCCGGACGTGCGAACGAAATTGTCGTTCGGGATGGTGAGCTACTACCGGAAGAAACGAATTTTCGCGATGCTCCCGAAGACGCGCGCGATAACGTCGGAGCATTCCATCATTGTGAAATTTCACCGGGAAAACGCGGAGACGAAAAAGGCGCGCAAGCAATTGCGCGAACACGACGCGCGCGGCTGGGCGTCGTTCGAATTGACGGCGGAAGAGGATTTGGGCGCGGCGCTGCGTTGGTTGGAATTGGCGTATCGGATGGCGAAGTAAATCAGAAACCAGAAATCAGAGATCAAAACGAGAACAGATGCCGCCCTGTAGGGCGGCGCTACGTCGCATGCAGCCAGGAGCGGCTGCGCCGCTATAAGAGCAGGAAGAATTCACGGGGATCGGCGCCGGGAGAGAATCCGAGCGAGCGGGCTAGCCGCAGCATGGATACATTGTCGAGCTCCGTCGTGCCCCAGATGTTCTTCAGGCCGTGGCGGCGGGTTTCATCCACCAGCGCGGTCAGCAGCATTTTGCCAAATCCGCGGCCGCGAAAATCCTGATGCACAAAAACGGCGACTTCGCCGGAGCGGCCGTTGTCGCACAGCGCCGCGTGGGCAACGATGCGTTCGCCGACGAGCACGACAAAGTTCGGGAATACACTGAGGTTATCGAGCCAGATCGAGAGTTGCGGCTCTTTGCGTGGCGGTAGGCCCAGGCAAACGCCTTTCGGTTCAAAGCCCAGGTACATGTACAGCAGGGCGCTGCGGTCGGCGAGCGTCGCGCGGCGAATGGTCGACATTGTGCCGGGAAATGCCGGCGTGCTGGTCGTGACGGTTTCTTGGGCAATCATAGGAATCCCTGCAATTCGTGCTCTTCCGTGGTGATGTGCTGGCGCAGCGCGCGCGATACGTCAAATCCCTGCTGCTTTAGCTGTGCGACGGCTTCGTCGAGATCCACCGCATTGGGCAATTCATCCAAGCCGACGCAGAAAGCATTGAGCTGAACAAACAAGTCCACGTGCTCACGCTTCATTATTCTCACAAATTCGGCCAGTTCGCCGCTCACTTCGGCGATCGTCTCGAACAATTTCACTTCTTCGCGCATGCAATGTTCGGGAAGCTGGCGGGCCAGCTTCTGGCCGAGGGACTTCACTTTGAGGACGCGAATAGAGTCGGAGGCATCAGCAGCCGGCGAATCAATGTGCTCCAGAGCGAGTTCCAGTTCAGCCAATTCGGCGAGCATTTCCTGGTGATCGCTGTGAATGCGCTCAGACTCGCTCTGGAAGACTTGATTTAGCGCCGCCATATCTCACCTCGCCCAAACTTCTAGCTGGCAAGGATGCATTTGGCTGGCCATTCGCGGCGTCCGTCGCGCGTGGCTCTAAACAATTGGACTCCCTAGCACTTATCAAGAGTCACCGGCGAGAGTGGTCAGAAGCCGGCGCTGGGCTCTGAGGCGAGTCGCGCAGAGCGTGCGCGAGGTTGCGCTAGAAACCGTCCCGAAACCACAAGGCTGAAGATAATCCTCCTTGGTGCAATGGGTTACAGGAGGCAGTTGTGGAATGGCGTGTGCACTTCGCCACCTGAACCCGAGGGGGAGCAGTATGGCAAGTTCAGCTTTGACCGAAGCAGCTCCAGCACGTTACACCCGCCAAGTTCGTTATCCCGGCATCCTGACCACCACCGATGGTTCGGGTGCGGTGGTCTGGGTGGAATCCGCCATCGCGCAGGGCGCATGCGCCTATCCGATCACGCCGTCCACGCCCATGGGCGACGGCTTCGCCGTGGAATATTCGAATGGCAAGAAAAATCTGTGGGGCGAGACGCTGGAATTTCTCGAACCGGAATCAGAGCACAGCTCGGCATCGGCGTGCGAAGGATTCGCGCTGGCCGGCGGGCGCGTATCGAATTTTACTTCCGGGCAGGGCCTCATCCTGATGAAGGAAGTGCTGTATGTAATCTCCGGCAAGCGGCTGCCGGTGGTGTTCCACATCGGCGCGCGCGCGCTGACTTCGCATTCGCTGAACGTGCATGCCGGGCACGATGACGTGATGGGCGTGGCCGACGTCGGCTGGGGCATGCTCTTCGGACGCAACGTGCAGGAAGCGGCGGACCTCGCGCTGATCGCGCGGCGGGCCGCGGAAGATTCCGAAACGCCGTTCATGAATATCCAGGACGGCTTCCTCACCACCCACACACTGGAAACGATCCTGCTGCCCGAGCCGGAATTCATGAAGGAATTTGTCGGCGCGCCGTCGCAGAGGTTGCACAAGCTGTTCGACCCGCAAAACCCGGTGATGAGCGGAGTGGTGCAGAATCAGGACAGCTACATGAAGGGCAAAGTAGCACAGCGGCATTTCTACGAACGCGTTGCTCCCGCCCTGCGCAACGCCATGCGCCATTTCAGCCAGCTCAGTGGACGCGAATACGGCTTTGTGCGCGCCTACCGGATGGAAGACGCGGAGTTCGCGTTCATCGGCATGGGCTCGATGCTGGAGACCGCTGAGGCCACCGTCGATTATTTGCGCAGCAAGGGAATGAGGATTGGCGCGCTGCACGTGACCAGCTTCCGGCCGTTCCCGGCGCGCGAGCTGGCGGAACTCCTCAAGAATTGCCGCGCAGTGTCGATCATCGAGCGCTGCGATGTGCCGCTGGCGGAATCCAATCCGCTGACCACGGAAATCAAGGCAGCGCTCGCGGACGCGATGGCCGCAGGCATCCTCATGCATATGCCGGACATTTTCTCCGGCGTCGCCGGACTCGGCGGGCGCGACACGCGGCCGGGACATTTCGTGGCCGCGGCGGAAAACATGGCGCGCGGCACGAGCGGAAGGAAGTTTTTCGTGCTCGGCGTGAAGCACGCGGATTTCATCGAGTCGTTCGTGGACCCGGACGTGCGCCCGGAAAATGCCTTCTCCATGCGCGGGCATTCCATCGGGGGATTCGGCTCGGTGACCACAAACAAAGTGATCGCCAGCGTGGCCTCCGATTTATTCGGGCTGTATGCACAGGCCTTTCCGAAGTACGGCTCCGAGAAAAAAGGTTTGCCGACGAATTACTACCTGACGCTGGCGGGCGAGCCGATTCGCCTGCACGCAGAGCTAAATACGGTCGAGTTCGTCGCCATCCAGGACCAGAACTCGTTTTTTTCCGGCGATCCGCTTGCGGGCCTGTGCGAAGGCGGCACGATTTATCTGCAATCGAATCAGCCGACGGAGAAAGTTTGGGCCACTCTGCCGACGGCCGCGCAGCAAACGATCCGGTCGCGCGGGCTGCGGCTGTTTGCGCTGGACGCGCAGAAGGTCGCCAAGGAATCTTCCAGCCGGGTGGATTTGCAGGTGCGCATGCAGGGCATCGTGCTGCTCGGCGCATTCCTGCGGCTCACTCCGTTTCGCGAACGGGCGGGACTCGATGAGGAGCACCTCTTTACTTTGCTAGAGAAGACACTGACGAAATATTTCGGCAAGCGCGGCGGGCGCGTGGTGGCAGACAACATGGCAGCGGCGCGACGCGGTTACACCGAGGTCGCGGAAATTATTCCGCCAGCCGAAGAAACCAGGGCGGAAACGAAGAAGCCGTGGAAGTCGCTGCCCATGGCGGGCGATCTTGTGCCCGAAAATTTCTGCGAGCACATCATCGGCAGCTACGCGCGCGGGCGCGAAATGGATTTGGAAGCGGATGAATACGTCGCACGCAGCCTGATGCCGCCGTCCAGCGCCGCGCACCGCAGCTTCCGCATGCTCGCGCCGGAAATTCCTGCGTTTTCGTATGAGGCCTGCGTGGGCTGCATGGAATGCGTCAATGAATGCCCGGACACGGCCATACTGGCCAAGGTGGTCGAGCCTGAGTTGCTGAATCCGCGGCTTGCGAGAATCGAGCGGCCGGAGCTGCGCGAAAGCATGAGCCAGTGCTTCTCCAAGACCAACAAATATTACGAGCTCTTTCAGAAAAAGGGCCAGACTGGCGGGCTCTTCGGAATTTTTGTGGACCCCGACAAATGCAAAGGCTGCGGCGAATGCGTCGTGGTCTGTGGCACGCACAACGCGCTGAAGATGGTGCCCAAAGCGGACGTGCAACTCGGCCACTACGACGCGGCCATGGATTTGTTCCGCCACCTGCCGGACACACCTGCGAAATTCATCAACGAAAAGGCGCTGGGCGACATGATGCTGGCACAGCGCGCGCAGCTTTTCGCGGGCGGCGCCGGCTCGTGCATGGGCTGCGGCGAAGCCACGGCCGTGCGGCAGATGCTCGCGGCCACGGGCTTCCAGTACGGCGCCGAAAATATCGGCATCGTCGCGGCCACGGGCTGCAACACGGTGTTCGGCTCGACCTATCCCTTCAATCCGTTCGCCGTGCCGTGGACCAACTCGCTCTTTGAAAACGCGCCGGCCGACGCCATGGGCGTGCGCTTGCGCTGGGACCAGGAAGGCTACCGCGCACGAAAGTTGTGGGTCATCGGCGGCGACGGCGCGCTCTACGACATCGGCTTTGGCTCGCTTTCGCGCATGCTGATGAGCGGCATGGACATCAAGGTGCTCATCCTCGATACGCAGGTGTACTCGAATACCGGCGGGCAGACGTCCACGGCGACATTCACCTCGCAGGACGCGAAGATGGCGCAGTTCGGAAAAGCGCAGCCGGGAAAGAAAGAGCAGCGCAAGGAAATCGCGCAGATCCTGATGATGCACCCGCACGTATTCGTCGCGCAGACCACCGCGGCGCACATCAATCACTTTTACAAATCCGTGATGGCGGCGAACGAATTTCCGGGCCCGGCGGTGGTGGTGTGTTACGCCGCATGCATGCCGGAGCACGGCATCGCCGACGACCGCGCCAGTGCGCAGTCCCGCCTGGCGGTGGATTCGCGCACGTTCCCGCTGTTGATTTACGATCCGCGCAAGGGCGAAAAAATCCGCGAGTGCCTGAGCCTGCAAGGCAATCCGGCGATGAAGGAAGACTGGTTCACGGAGCCGAAGACGGGGAAGCCTGTGGACTTCGTTGTCTTCGCCAAAACGGAAGGCCGCTTCGCGCGTCACTTCGACGCGGAAGGCAACCCGGACGAGATGCTGCTGCGCGCGCAGACCGGGCGGTTGGAAAACTGGCGGCGGCTGCAAGAGCTGGCCGGACTGCGGTAAGGAGCCTCGAAGTGGGAGCGCCAATGACAGAGCGCGCAGAGGGCAGCGCGCGCGTCGCGCTGAGAAATATTCTGCTGGCGACGGATTTTTCTCACTCCTCCGACGCGGCGCTGGCGCATGCCGCGAGCATCGCGCGACGCTACGACGCGAAAATGTTTCTCGCGCACGTCATCCGTCCGGACGCCTACCAGCTCGTTCCTCCCGAAGCCACCACGGTCGCGCTGGAGCAGACGCGGCGCTATGCCGAACAGCAGATGGCCAGCCTGCTGATTTCCGGGCGTCTTCGCGATATTCCGCACCAAGTGCTGCTGGGTACCGGCGAACTGTGGCCGGTGCTGTCGGACCTGATGAGCCGGCACGAAATTGACTTGATCGTGGTGGGCACGCACGGGCGCACGGGCGTGCGCAAGCTGCTGCTGGGCTCGGCGGCGGAAGAAATTTTTCGCATGGCCTCGTGCCCGGTGCTGACGGTAGGCCCGAAAGTCGAAACTCCAGCGGACGCAACGCTCGTGCGTGACCCGCTGAGCCGCCGGCGTTTTCTCTATGCGACGGACTTCACCGCGCATTCCGAGCGCGCCGCGGCTTATGCCGTTTCACTGGCGCAGGAAAATCAGGCCCATCTGACGCTGCTGCACGTGGTCAAAGAAGCAGCCGACGTTTCCGAGCACAACCGCGCGCGGTTGGTGGGATTCGTCACCAAGCGGCTGCGCGCGCTGCTGCCCGACGAAGCTGATTTGTGGTGCGAGCCGGAAATTATCGTGCAATTCGGCGAGCCGGCGGACGCCATCCTTAAGGTCGCCGCCGAAACGAAAGCAGAATTAATCGCCCTCGGCGTGCGCAAAGCAGGAACGTTTCCGGGACATCTGCCGCCGGCCACCGCGTATAAAGTTGTCTGCCAGGCGACGTGCCCCGTCCTCACCGTCCGCGGATAAATCCCCCGGCCCGATTCTTTCAATCTTGCAATGTAGCGCCGGGTCGCGTGGTGTGCGACCCGGCACGTTTTCGTGCCGGATTTCGCGCAAATCGAAAATGCCGGGTCCGGCACAAATCGCCGGAGCCCGGCGCTACAAATTCCGCAGACAAAGATTCATTCAATTTTGCAAACCAGCACGGTCTAGTTCGCATGGGGATGTAGCGCCGGGTCGCGTGGTGTGCGACCCGGCACGTGTTACGCGAAACGAAAATGCCGGGTCCGGCACAAGTCGCCGGAACCCGGCGCTACAAATTCGCCAGACAAAGATTCATTCAATTTTGCAAACTGACACAGCCTCGTTTGCATAGGGGCAAGGAAGCCCCGCGGGCGCGGGTCGCTCGACGACCACCCATGTCACGCGGTATTTCCCGCGCAGTCGCAGGAAATCTTCGCGGCGGAAATTTTTCCAGTTTTGCAAATCATCCATCTGTTGACGCCAAGCGGGAGCGAGCGCCGGCCAGGTGGCCACGACGCCGCGGTCCTTGCTGAAGTCGAACATCTGCGCGCGCTCGGCCAGCGCACCGAAGCTGTGAAAACCTTCGCCGGGGCGTTCCATGTAGCGCGGGTCGAGCGCGAAACGCGCGTCGCGCGGGGTATTCAGCCGTACCCAGTCGAATGATTGCACCCATTTGTTTTGCGAGGCACGGCCGGGCCAGTCAATGTGCGCGCTCGCTGGGTGAAGCTGGATCTGCGAGTACAACATGATGGCGCATAGGGGCGCGAAGACCGCGGTCCAGCGCAGCAGCTTGCGTTGAAGAAAATGCTGTCCGAGCAGGCCCATGCCGAGCAGCACGGTCATCAGATTCACTAGATGCAGCGTGCGCATCGGCTCGGCGGGAACCAGCCTCTCGAGTTGCGGGACGACAGTGATCAGAATTCCGCCGATGGTGCCCAGCGTTCCGCTGATGAAAAGGCGTCCGCTCACAGAGCGAAGCAGCGGCGAGGCGGTTTGCTCGCGCAGAGTGGACCACCACGCGACCAATCCCAGAGGGACGACGACGCCAAACCACGCGTACCACGGCCAGCGCAGCGGAAACAAAAACCAGCGCGTTTGCAGCAGTTCGTGCCACGCCGCGTTTTTGCCGGCTGCCACCTGCGGCACGGCCGACGCGGCGATGACGGCACTCATCAATGGCGCGCTCCACGGCAAAACCTGGAACACCAGGTGAAACGCTCCGTAGGCGGCCATCAATGGATGAACCAAGAAGGCGCAGGCCAGCCACAGCAGCGCGCGCCAGCTGCGATTCAGAACGCTGGCGAATGAGAGCAACAGGAATGCGGTTGCCAGTGTGCGCGGATGCAGATGCGGGTCCACCAGCTCGAGCATCGTCGCGGCGACAGCAAGTAAGAACAATGCAGCGACGCCTGCGACACCGGCCCATTGTGCCGCGGAATCTACGAATAGCCGGCGATTGATTTGGAAACATCCCAAAAGCAGCAGCCAGATGGAAAATGCGTGCCAGAGAAAAATCGCCCAATCGAAGGGCAAACGCGTCGCGCGAATCGAAAGCGCGACGATTTCGTCAAACACCATCAGCTTGGTTTGCGTGAGAAAAATATCCGTGCCGCCGGGATAGAGGCTGGGGTCCACGTGATACTTGATGGCGGGAAGATAAACGAACTGGTCCTGCTCGCCAAATTGGTAGCCGTGCAGCGCAATAGCGCCGGCAGTGA
>DASYRO010000328.1:0-4503 GCA_036004385.1 Candidatus Acidiferrales bacterium | reverse complement strand
ACGGACTCCAGCCACGACGGCGCTCAGCTCCGGCTGGAGAATCTGAGAAATCATCAGGTAATACGGTGTGACCGGCCGGGGTTGCACTTGTTCGAGGATGTTCAGGAGTTCCGGTGGAAACGGGAAAGCACGCTTCACTTCCGGGTCCTGATAAACGTCAGCATGCGCCGGCAGGACTCCGACGTTGAGGAAATTCTGTTTCTGAACGTTTTCGCGAATCATGAAGCGCACAAACTCGCGCGCCTGTTCCTGATGCGGCGAAAATGCGTTTACGCCAAGGTGAAATCCGCCCAGCGTCGGAGCGCTGGCGTGGCCCGCAAAATGTGGAATCGCGGTCAGCCCGGCGCGTCCGGCCATTGGCGAGTTGGGCTTATTCAACAAATTCCAGGCATACGGCCAGTTGCGCATGAAGATGGCGCGTCCCGACTGGAAAATGTGACGGGCGGCCTCTTCGTTCAAAGTTGTTACCAGCGGCGGAGTCACGCCATCGCGCCGGACGAGATCGCTCATGAAATGCAAGGCCTCCAGCGTGGCCGTATCGGTGAGCGCGAGCTCGCCATTTTTGCGCAGGACGTCGCCGCCATTGCCGCGAATCATCTCCAGCGCCGCGCAGACGAGTCCTTCATACTGCATTCCCTGCCAGACGAATCCCAGAAGGCGCGGGTCTGCCTCGCCGTTAAGGATGGTCCGCGCGATTTTGACAAGTTCAGGAAACGTCTTCGGCGGGCTGAGCCCATATTTTCCCAGCAGATCTTTGCGATAATACAGAACGCCCCCGTCCACGAACCAGGGAACCGCATACAGCTTCTCGTTCTGCCAATCGGCCTGCAGCGCGGCGCGGTTCAGTCGCGAGAGTTCTTTCGCAGGGACGTAAGGCGTCAATTCTGAAATCCAGCCCGCGCGGGCGAATTCCTGGATCCAGATGACGTCCATGTCCAGCACATCAAAATCCGGCGAGCGCGCGGCAAGATTCATCACATAGAACTGGTGCTGCTCGTCGGTGCTGGCCGGCAGAACTTCTTCCCGGACGCGGATTCCCGGATTTTCCTGTTCAAATTGCTCGATGAGCTTTCCTAGGTAGGCGTAACGGGGATGTTTGGCGTGCTTGAAGATGATGGCAGTGGCGTCGCCCGCTTTTTCGCTACGACGTCCGGCGCAGGCGAAACCCGCGAGCATCGCGCAAACTAGTGCGACACAAACCGCGGCCGGTGCGCGCCTCCGGACGCTGCACAGTAGTTCGTGGCGATGCATGCATCTCCTAGCGTCCCCCGCAGGTTGGGCTGATTCACTTCAGTATATCGGAATCGGAGTTGTGCTTGAGCAGGATTCTGTTTGTGCGCGGCGCAAATCCTTGCCTCACGCCGAACGCAGGGCTAGAATCCGCGCATCCGAAATCGTACGCGAATCGCGCGGATTCGCGCCGGCAGACATGAAAGAAAACCACCACCCCGATCCACTCGCGACGACTGCCTCTGACGGCCGCGGCTTCTGGAGCTTGATGCTGACGCAGCTCCAGGGCGTGTTCAGCGACAACGTCCTGAAAAATCTGGTCACGTTTCTCGTCCTGGGCATGGGCCTCTCTTTGCAGACGCGCGACCGCCTGGTGCTCGTCGTCGGCGCGCTCTTTTCGCTGCCCTTCATTTTCTTCTCCATGACCGGCGGCTTCCTGGCCGACCGCTTCAGCAAACGCGCGGTGACCATCTGGACCAAGGTAATGGAAATCGCCAGCATGTTGCTGGCGCTCGCGGGACTGGCTGCGGGCAGTCTGCCCTTGCAACTCGCGGCGATTTTTCTAGTGAGCACGCAGGCCGCGCTCTTCGGGCCGTCAAAATACGGATTGTTGCCCGAGCTGCTCCCGCCGAAGCGGCTTTCCTGGGGCAACGGCGTGCTTGAGTTGACCACGTTTCTCGCCATCATCCTCGGCACGGTAACCGGCGCATCCTTCGCGCGCATATTTGCCGGACGCCTGGCGTGGGCCGGCGGAATCCTGGTTGCGCTGGCCGTGTTCGGTTACTTCACAAGCCTGGGAATCCCGCGCGTGCCGCCGGCCAACCCCGCGAAAAAATTCCGCGCCAATCTTTTTGGGGACTTGTTCGAGCAGTTGCGCTTGATCCGCGCGGACCGCGTGCTCTTCCTGGCGCTGCTCGGAAACACCTACTTCTGGTTTCTCGGCGCGCTGTTGCAGACCAACGTCGTTTTTTACAGCAGCGACATCCTGCACGTCAGCGAAACGCGCGGCGGCTACTTGATGGCCGCGGTGGCGCTGGGCATCGGGCTGGGCAGCCTGGCCGCCGGCTATCTTTCCGGCAACAAAATCGAAAACGGGCTGATCCCTCTCGGCGCGCTCGGCGTGACCGCGTTTTCCGCAGTCCTTTCCGGCGACCCTTTGCCCTTCGTCGGGACGGGCGTGCTGCTGGCCGCGCTCGGATTTTTCGCCGGATTCTTTATCGTCCCCATCAACGCCATGTTGCAGCACCGCCCGCCGGAAGACCGCAAAGGCGGCGTGCTGGCCGCCGCCAACTTGCTCTCGTTCGTCGGAATTTTTACCGCTTTTGCATTCTACTGGCTGATGCAATCGCAGTTGCATTATGCGCCGACAACGATTTTTCTGATCGCCGCGCTGCTGACGCTCGGCGCCACGGCCTACGCGCTCTGGTTGCTGCCCGAAGCGCTGGTGCGGCTGGTGCTGCTGTTCATGACGCGGTCGGTATACCGCATCCGTGTGGAGGGCCGCGACAATATCCCGGAAAAAGGCGGCGCGCTATTTGTCTCCAACCACCTTTCCTTCATTGACGCGGCGCTGCTCACCGCCAGCACCGACCGCTTCATCCGCTTCATCATGTTCCAGGGCATCTACGAACATCCGCTGGTCTGGCCGTTCGCGCGCATCATGCGGGCCATTTCGATTTCCTCGCTGCTGCGGCCACGGGAAATGATTCACTCGCTGCGCACGGCCAGCGACGCCATTCGCCACGGCGAAGTGGTATGTATCTTCGCCGAGGGACAGATCACGCGCATCGGGCAGATGCTTCCCTTCCGCCGCGGCTTCGAACGCATCATGAAGGACGTGGACGCGCCCGTCATTCCCGTGCATCTCGACGGCGTGTGGGGCAGCATTTTCAGTTTCGAAGGCCGGCGCTTCCTCTGGAAAATTCCGCGCGCGCTGCCATATCCCACGACGGTGAGCTTCGGCAAGCCGCTGCCGTCCACGGCCACGGCGATGGAGGTGCGCCAGGCAGTGCAGGAGCTGGCCAGCGAGGCGTTTCGCCACAAGCGCAAGCGCCTGAGCACGCTGCACCGCGCGTGGCTGCGCAACGCGCGCCAGCATCCGCTGCGTTTTGCCATGGCCGATTCGCGCGTGCCCAACTTGCGTTTTGGCGCGGCCCTGACGAGGACAGTCTTCCTCGCGCGGCGCCTGCGCAAAGAATGGCGCGGGCAAAAAATGGTCGGCATTCTGCTGCCGCCGTCGGTGGCCGCAGCGCTGGTGAATTTCGCCGCGCTTCTGTGCGGCAAAATTCCCGTCAATCTGAACTACACGGCGTCCGACGAAGTCATCGCCGGGTGCGCGCGGCAATGTGAAATCGAAACGGTCGTCACGTCGAAGGAATTTCTGGACCGCGTCAAGCTGCAAGTGCCGGGCCGCGCAATTCTGCTGGAAGGCCTGGCGGAAACGCCGCGCGCCGCCGAAAAACTCGCCGCGCTGGCGATGGCCTGGACGCTTCCTCCGGCTGCGCTCGAAAAAGTGCTGGGGCGCGAGAAGAGGATCACTCTCGACGACCTGGCCACGGTGATTTTTTCCAGCGGCAGTACCGGCGAGCCCAAAGGAGTTATGCTCACGCACTACAACGTGATGGCCAACGTCGAGCAAATGACGCAGGCGTTTGGCTTCCGTTACTCCGACATCATCTGCGGCATCTTGCCGTTTTTTCATTCCTTTGGATTCACGGTGACCCTGTGGCTGCCCGCGTCGCTGGGCGCCAGCGTGGTGTACTACCCCAACCCGCTCGACGCCCACGCTATCGGTGAGATGGTGCGTGAATACAAAGCAAATTACCTGCTGGCCACGCCGACCTTTCTACAGGGTTACATCCGCCGCGTGCCGCCGGAAGATTTCGGCAGCCTGGAATTCGTAGTTGTCGGCGCGGAGAAACTTCCGCAGCGCACGGCGGAGGCCTTCGAGGACCGCTTCGGTCTGCGGCCCATGGAAGGCTACGGCTGCACGGAATGCGCGCCAGTGGTCGCCGTCAACACGCGCGATTTCCGCGCGCCGGGATTCCGCCAGGTAGGCGCCAAGCGCGGAAAAATCGGACATCCGCTGCCCGGCATCAGCGTGCGCATCGTGGACCCGGACACTATGCAGCCGCTGCCCATCGGCACGCCGGGGCTGATGCTCGTGCGCGGGCCCAACGTGATGCAGGGCTACCTGGGCCGTCCGGACAAAACCGCGGAAGTGCTGCGCGACGGCTGGTACGTCACCGGCGATATTGCGTCCATGGATGAAGA
>DASYRO010000327.1:0-6115 GCA_036004385.1 Candidatus Acidiferrales bacterium | reverse complement strand
CAGCACGCTCGAGGTGAACACGAAAATTCCTTCCGACGTGTTGGCATCGGAATCGACGTCCGTGTCCCGCGCCTGCAGGAAAAAGCCATTGCTCTTCAGGCCTGTGACGATGCCGGTGGTGGTCACCGATGTGTTCACCAGTGGCGACGTGCTGCCGCTACCCTGGATGTCATGAATCGGAGTCGGGGGCGGTGGAGCGTTGCAGTCCTTCATCGGCGATGCCGAGTTCCGAGGATTGGGCGTGCCCACGGTGAAATCGGCGGCATTGTCGTTCGTGTCCGTGCAGCCGAAGTTTTTGCGCAGATCCGCCGTGGTGTTGCTTGGCGCGCCGGTTGGGCCACTGCCTTCAAAACAGTTTGTGCCCGAACCGTAGCCGACGAAGTCGATAATCTGCGATCCGGTCGGGCAGGTACCACTTAGCGGAGTTGAATTAGTGACCAGCAGAACTTTTCCCGCGCTAGCCGCTAGGTTCGTACTTCCCGTCGCATCGGGCGTAGGAAGTGCAATGCCGGGTCCTCCCGATGATTCCTGAACCAGGTAGTACTTGCCCGGAGCAACTACGCCGGTCAGGGCGGTCACCTGCCAGGAGCTCCCCGTGGAAGATGCATATTGAACCGACCAGCCATTCACGCTGACGCTCGTCGTCCCCCGGTTGAGAATCTCGATGTAGTCATTCGATAGCGTGGCGCCGGAATTCCCGCCGCCACCGTAGAGCTGGCTGACGACCAGGTCGCCGCCCGGCGAACCGCAGACGAAGAGCGGAGAAGCAGAGTTGCGCGGATTGGGGGCACCCGTGGAGAAGTCGGCCGAGTTGACGTCGGTATCCACGCATCCATTACTCAAACGCAATGCCGCCGTCGGATTGCTCAGAGTTGCCGTCGGCCCGGTGCCTTCAAAGCAATTCGTTCCACTGCCGTACCCCACGAAATCAACAATGCTGCTGCCTGAGGGACAAGAGGTGCCTGAGGTGATGGTGGTTTGGTTGTTTACCAGCGCCACTTTGCCTGCCGTCGCCGACATGGGGATGGTGCCCGTGGCGTCTGGAGCAGGCAGGCTCACCGATCCGCCGGCACCCTGGGCCTCCTGTACAAGCAAGTAACCCCCAGGCGGAATGCTGCCGCTGACGTTGGTCCGCTGCCACGACGTTCCCGTCGTCGAAGCATATTGTACGGACCAGCCCGTAACACTGACGGTAGTTGTGCCGCGGTTGAATAGCTCGATGAAGTCATTTTTCAGCGTGGCGCCCGAGTTGCCGCCGCCACCATAGATTTGGCTGATTACGATGTCAGAGGAAACGCCCTTAACGCGCGGACTCCACAGGCAGCAGAGCACCAGCACTAAGCACAAACCTATTACTGCGGCAACGCGTGAACGCATGTTTGCCCCCGAGAAAGAGTGTGGATTGAATGAGAGGACGGGCTGAGCATCCTGTTTTGTGAAGCGAGAAGGTAGCACAAAACTCTGTGGAAAACTATCCGATTAGGAAAAGAGCGGTCGCGACCGATCGGGTCAAACAGGGACCTACGGCTACTGCGCTTCCTGAGGCTACTGGATTCACGCGAGAAAGTCTCAGCCCGACAAGCTGGCACGAAAAAATGAAAGGGCCGGGCACCTTGCCCGGCCCATTTTATGACCAGCCTATGATTGTGGTTGCGGGGGCTGGATTTGAACCAGCGACCTCCGGGTTATGAGCCCGACGAGCTACCAGACTGCTCCACCCCGCGAAAAGAGAATAGCCCATCGCTGGGCAATCGTCAAACGACCCACGTGCCGCGGATGGCAGAAAAATTGAGATTTGACAGCAATTTCGTCAAGCATGCGTGAAATGCGCGTGGTGGCTTACCAGGAGTTATATGGCGTGCCCTCGAAGGGGGAAATCTTATCGGATGCAGAGTGCACGTTGGCGATCCCCGTGGACGTTTGCTCGGGACTGAAGAGCACATCGGTTTCGTAATCCACGATCCAGTCTTTCTTGCGCGTCATGGGATCCACGGGAACTTCTCGTAGGTAGCCGGCGCTCACCAGGTCGTCAAGCGACTGCGGCGCGGCGAGTTTATCGAGCGTGTATTCGTCAATGGCCTTGCGCATCACCTGGAGGTTCTGTTTCAGCGCGGCCTCTCTGGCGCGCACTACGGATTGCTCATAGCGCCCCGCAGCCAGTGACAACAGAATCAGAATGATCGTAATTACCACCATAATCTCGAGCAGCGTGAATCCGGAATTGCCGCGCGGAGTTTGGAGTGTGCGATGTAGGCGAGGGAGGTTCATACGATCGAACTACCAGTCTGCGTAGCGACTGCCGTCGAGAGCGGTCCCGCTGGAGCGCGAGTACACATCGAAAACATTTTGCCCGCCCCAGGAGCCGGATCTCGGGTCGTCCTGCACGGAGCGCATGCCCCAGTCGGCGCGCCCGATCATGGGATCCACCGGGATGCGGCGCAAGAAACGCACGCGGCGTTCTTTGGCTGTGGCCAGTTCGACGCCGTTCACCAGAACGTCCAGCGTTTTCGGATAACCTTCCGTGCCAATTTCCACTTGAATGAGATTTTTGTCCGAGGCGTCCTTGTAGCGGTCAATCGCCGAGCGCATCTCGCGCAGCGCTTCGCGCAATTCAAATTCTTTCTGGCGCTTGATGGCCAGGCGGTTGACGGGTAGAGCCGCCGAAGCCAGGATCAGGAGGATGCTGGTGGCGATAATCAGCTCGAGCAGCGTCATGCCGCGTTGAATATTCGCGCGCGTTCTTTGTCTTCGCATCATCCTGCGCTCGATCGCCTATTGAACTTGAATGTTCGCCTCGCCGGTCACCAGCTGGATGGATTGTTGCGCTGAGTTCCTGGCGTTCACTTGCACAATCTGCAGCTTCGAAGTTCCTGCAGCGACACCGCGCAGTACGACTCCCACCAGCGTTCCGCTGCCACCGATGCCCTGCGTGTTCGGTTGGCGCGTGGCGGAAATGATGGCCTGACCTTTTTCCTTGTTAATGTTCTGTACGATGGCGATATCCTGCGTGCCGCCGGAAAGGAATCCGCCATGGCGTACTTCTTCGACAGAAATCACGGCCGGGTTGTACTGCAACAGCATGGGAATGGAGAAAAGATCCTTCACGTCTTCTACGACGACGTTGATCGTTGTTGTCTCGCCGGGCTTCAGGGTTAACGTCGCCGGCTCGAAGCGCAAACGCGCGGGTCGCGCTTCGGGGGTCGCCGCTGGCGGCTGAGTGGTCGGCGCGCCTGCCGGCGGCTGCGCGACAGGTGGTTGGGCCCCAGCCGGCGGCCGCGTTTGTGGCGCAGGTTGGGCCGGCGCGGGCGGCGCGACGTCTCCCACGCGGCGCACCTGCGGATTGGCTTCTGTTCCCGCGCTCACCGAGCGCAGGTTGGCCGCGGTGATATCCGGCAGGCGCACGATGCGCGGAGTCAGGACAATCAGCACTTCATTCTCGGCTTTGTCTATGCTTTCGCTGGAAAAGAAATAGCGCAGGAACGGAATCTTCGAAAGCCCGGGCCATCCGCTCAGCGACTTGGTTTGCGATTCCTCCACTAAGCCGCCCAGCACGTTGACCTCGCCTTCGCGCAGGCGGACGTCGTGTTCGATCTTGCGCTGGCTGATGATGGGCTGTTCGATGCCGCCGATGTTGGTCCTTCCGGTGACCGACGAAACCTCGATGGACACTTTCAGGCTGACTTCGCGATTAGCATGCACGCGCGGCGTGAAATCAATGTTGACGCCGACTTCCTGATATTGAAATTGCGTATTCACGAGCGGGTTGATGACGCCGCCCACGGTGGGCGTGGTGCCGCCGAGCCCCGCTGAGAAGCTGCCGGTAGCGATGGGTACGCGGTCGCCCACGCGCAGTTTTGCGGATTGTCCATCCACCGCGCGGATTTCCGGATTCTGGATGATCTTCGTCGTGCTGTCGGTCATCAGCGCGAGCGCTTTCGCGCCGGGCAGAGTGACGCTGTAATCCGCGCTGGAAAGTCTCTGCAAATCGCTCAGCCGGATTTGCGAGGAAGTAGACGTCGAGGTGCCTGTACCGCCTGTGGTGCCGCCGGTGGGATTGCGCGGCGTGAACGCCAGCGTGGCGCTGGTTCCCGGCTCGATGCCCAGATCGCGCGCGCGGTCTCGACGCGCTTGCAGGACGGCTACCTGGATGATTACTTCCGGCTTGGCCTTGTCCACATCGCGAATAATTTTTTCCGCCATGGCGATTTTGTCCGGCGTGTCGCGGATGATGATGGCGTTCTGCGAGTTGACTTGATTGATGCGGCGGAAATCGAATAACTGGCGCAAGCCGTTCACGATTTCGGTAAGGTCCTGGGCCTGCACGGTATTCGACAGATAAAACGTCTTGACGATGAATTCTTCATAATCACGCCGTTTCTGCTGCTGATCCGGCACGACAAAAATAATGTTGCTGGCCACCGGCTTCCAAAATGTCTTGCTCTGCAGCGCGACGACGTCCAGCGCTTGCTCCAGAGTTACGTTGGTCAGTTCCGTGGAGATACGCCGGGGCTGGAAGTCGGGGTCGTACAGAACGGAAATCCCGGCGAGCTTTCCGATGGTGTCGTAGATGATGCGCGCGTCGTTTGTCAGTCGAAGATTGATGGGTTCGCGGGAAAGCGGAGCCAGCTCCGGCGGCTTCTCGAGCAGTTGCGCCTCGGGTTCCTGGCCTTCGGGAAGAGGTGTGGGCGCAGGCTGTCCCTGGCGTTCTGCCAGCATGTCCATGGTGCGCTTAAGTTCCTGAGTGGCCACGGCGCTGGAAGGATCGATGGAGGCGGCTTTTTCAAACTCCGCCACGGCCAATTGCAGTTCGCCTTTCTCCCGGAGCTTTTGACCTTTGGTCACGTGCGCCTGGCCGGCCTCGAAGCGCAGGTGCGTCACCTTTAGCCGGTAGTTGATATTGTCCGGGTCGGCACGGAGTGCCCTCTGGTAGTGCACAAACGCCGTGTCGAAATCCTGGAGAGTCTCAGCTTTTTTGCCGGCTTTGAAATCGTCTGTTCCCTTCGGGCATCCTGTCAGAAAAAGCGTAGCGCACGCCAACAGCAGAACTGTTTTGAATGGCTTTCGCATTATCTCCTCTTATGAGGCACGCCGCTGGGTGAGCATAGCACCTGCCTTCACGGGCAGCAAGCCGCGTCCTTGCTTCCGCTTGCGGGCGGCGGCTATCATATTCGTTTGCAGGAACCGAGGCTGACTGCGAGAGCGCAGTCGTTCACCTTGAAAAAGACCACCAAACCGTCCGAGCGCGCTGTGGCACAAAATCGCGCCGCTTCCTATAACTACCACCTGCTGGAAAGCGTTGAAGCGGGGCTGGTGCTGCTGGGTACCGAAGTCAAGTCGCTGCGCGGCGGCAAGGCCAGCCTGCGTGAAGCCTACGCCGTCGTCCGCGGCGGGGAAGCATGGCTGATGAACTGCCACATTCCGGAGTTCCAGCCGGGCGGCCCGTTCAACCACGTACCGCTGCGTCCCCGCAAATTGCTCCTGAATCGCCGGGAAATCAATAAGCTCGCCGGCAAAACTCAGGAAAAAGGACTTACGCTCGTGCCGTTGCGCATTTACTTCAAAGATGGTGTGGCCAAATGCGAAGTTGCTTTGGCACGCGGAAAGAAGTACCACGACCGGCGCGAAGCCGAACGCGTGAAAGAAGCCAAGCGCGAAGCCAGCGAAGCGCTCTACCATTCCAAACGACGTTGACGAGGAGACATGGAACTCATCATCGAATCCCAGCCGTTCGCCAAAATTGCCGCCGAAGCGCTGGTCACTTACGTTTACGATAAAGACGAAAAGATAGAAGGCGTGCTGGCCGAAGTCGACGCGGCCACCGGCGGGCGCGTCCGCGAACTCGCCGCAAGCGGTGAACTGACCGGCAAGCTGCTGGAGATGACGCTGCTCCACAATCCTCCTGGACTGGCGGCGAGGCGCCTGCTGTTGGTGGGTCTCGGCAAGCCGGAGAAATGGACGAACCGGGAAATTCTCCGTGCGAGCGGCGCCGCGCTGCGCTTCCTCAAGACCCGCGCAGTTAGACGCATGGCTGTGCTCGCGCGTGAGCAGGTTCGTGATGCGGCCGCAGCACAAGCCGTAGTCGAAGGATTGCTCCTGGGCGACATGGAATCCGACA
>DASYRO010000326.1:0-4672 GCA_036004385.1 Candidatus Acidiferrales bacterium | reverse complement strand
CGCGGCCACGGCGGAATCGAATCCGCCAGAGAGCAAACAGAGCATGCGCCCGGCGGTGTTGGGCGGCAGACCGCCGGGGCCGGGGATGCGTCGCGCAAAGACCAGAGCCGATGGGCCGGGAGGAATTTCGATGCGGCAGGTGAGCTCGGGATCGTCGAGATTCACGCGGACGTTGCGGCCCGCGGCGCGCAGATGGTCGAGCAAATAACCGCCAACCGTGCGCTCGATTTCGACGACGTTTTGCGGAAACGATTTGTCGCTGCGCTTGGCGCGCACGGCGAAGGAAGAAAATTTCTCCGGTGCAACTTCTTCCCACGCGGCGCGGCACAGCGCGTCAAGATCGCGTTCGACCGGGCGGGCCACGGCAAACGAAGAAATCCCGGAGACGCGTTTGACGCGCTCGATGGCTTCGGGGAGATGCGCGGCATCGTCGAGCTCGATGAGCAGGCGATCGCCGGGACGGCCGATGCGCGCGAGGCTCAGACCGTCGAGGGCGCGGCGCAAGGCCAATGTCAGCTTGGAGAGAAAGAAGTCCCGGTTGCGGCCCTTGAGCCACAATTCGTGATAGTGCACGACAATGACCGGTTTGTTCACGGCAACGTTTCTCGACAGATTGCGTCTTATGTAGCGCGGGGTTCATCCCCGCGGAGGCGCGGGCGTCAGGCCCACGCTACGCCGCTAACATGCGCGGCGGCATCCACTGCGGCCAGTATAGTCCGCGCCGAGCACGGATGCCAACCTGCACAGAAACCGGGCAGGTCGGGCCCGCGGCACGAGGCGGCTGGGTACAGCAGAGGACAGGCGCCAGTACACTATCGGCGGTATTGTGCTGGTTCTAGAACTGCGCTAGAGTGCCCCGCACGCGGCATCCTTCCGAGGAACCGCGGAGGCCATCCCGAAGCCTCGGGATGGCATCGAATGATGGCAAGTCCGGGTCCCTTCGGCCCGGCTTGGAGCTTGCAATGTGGATTCGCAGCGATTGGCGTGAGTTCTTCCGCACGGCGGGTCAACGGTGGCATAAGTACCGCCCACCGCGGCCGGTGGATATCGCCAACCTGGGCCGGGTCAAGCCGACGGAAGGCTTTAGCCTGCGCGAACTGGACGACGCCGGCATCAGCATCGAACAGGCGCAGCTCTTCGGCCTGCCGGTGGACGCCGGGCGCATCAGCGCCTACGGGCCCAACGTCTCCGCACTGCGCGAATTCCTGCGCTCCACGCGCCGCACGGGCAGTTAGATTTTCGCTCCTGCCTCTTGACGCAGTCCGCGAATCCTGTACACTGCCCTTTCCGCCTGAAATTTCCGGCGGGAATTTTTTATTCGATGCAAGAAGGCGAAAGCCAACACGAACTGGAATATCCGCACCGCGAAGCGGCGTTCTTCTACGGACTCTTCTTGCGCGGCCATTCTCCGGAGAAACTGCGGCAGGATATCGAAGTGCCCGCGGACGTGCTGGCCAAATGGCACCGCGATTCGGAGCGCGAACCGCAGCAGCGCGGGCAGCTCTTCCGCATTGTCGAGTTCCGCCGCCACGTGCTGGCGATTTTCCAGTCGCTCATCGAACACGAACGCAAACCGCAGCGCGTGCAGTAGCGTTTTCCCTTCGTTCCCGCACCTGCTTACCCGCGTTGACAGTTCCGAGCGCACCGATTACACTCGATTTGCTTGAGCAACCGCCGGTTTTTTCCCGCTGGCTTCTACTCCCCGGTAGCTCAATGGTAGAGCATTCGGCTGTTAACCGAAGGGTTGCAAGTTCGAGTCTTGCCCGGGGAGCCACTTTTTTCCGCACCATCGCTGCAATCTGCGAATGCAGTGCTCGGTCGGGCCAGTTATATTTCGATTCTTTTGCCGGATTGGGGATCAAAGAAGCGCCACTGCGCGGACCGGAGTGTCACGTTCACGACATCATCTTTCCCGCAGGCCACGCGCGCGGGAGTAAGCGCGGTCAGCCGAATACCCTGAAGTTCCAGCTCCACATGGCACTGGCCGCCGTGCATCTCGATGCTGACAACTTTGGCTTGCAACGCATCAGCAGCGGGCTTGCTCTCCAGGCACACGTCTTCGGGCCGGATGCCGCAGTGAACTTTCTTTTTTTCCGGCACGGTGCCGGAGGCGTCCTTGAGCCGCAAGTGAAGTTCTCTGCAGCGAACGAAGAGTCCGCCCTCCTCCGATGCAATTTCGCCTTCGAAGAAATTCATCGGCGGCGTGCCAAAAAACGAAGCCACAAACGTGTTCGCGGGATTGTCGTACAGTTCACCCGGCGCGCCGAGTTGCTGAATTCTTCCATCGCGCATCACGGCAATGCGTTCGGAAAGGGAAAGAGCTTCCTCCTGGTCATGCGTAACGTAGACGAAGGTAGTATCCAACTGCGCGTGGAGACGCCGCAGTTCTTTGCGCATCTGCACACGTAACGGCGCATCCAGATTGGAGAGCGGTTCGTCAAAAAGAAAAAGCTTGGGCTGGCGCACGATGGCCCGTCCCAGAGCCACGCGCTGGCGCTCGCCTCCGGAAAGCTGGCTGGGCCGGCGGTCCAACAGCGGCGCGATTCCCAGGAGTCCAGCCACTTCCTCCACGCGAGACTGAATCTCCTTGCGCGCACGACCGGCGAGCTCCAAAGGAAACGACAGGTTGCCGCGGACGGTGCGGTGCGGATAGAGCGCATAACTCTGAAACACGAACGCAACATTGCGCTTCTGCGGCGGCAGCGGATTGAGCATGGTCCCGCCAAGCTGAATCGCTCCCGAGCTGGGCGTTTCCAATCCCGCAATCAGGTTTAGCGTAGTAGACTTTCCACACCCACTCGGCCCCACAAATGTGAAAAATTCGCCGGAGCGGATGGTGAGCGAGGGAATCTCCACCGCCAGTTTATCGCCAAATCGTTTGACGATGTTTTCCAGGACCAGGTCCATGCCTCATCCTTTTACGGCGCCCGCGGTCAATCCGCTGACAATCCTCGTCTGGAAAATCAGGACGAGCGCTACCGTGGGCAGCGTGGCCAGCACAGATGCGGCAGCGATCTCTCCCCACGGAACCTCATGCAAGCCGGGAAAAAGTGCGATGGCTACGGGCAGCGTGCGCGAGCGCTCCGTCGCTGTAAGCGCCAGCGCATACAGGAACTCATTCCAGGAAAAAATGAAAACGAGCAATCCCACACTCGCCAGGCCCGGCGCCGCCAGAGGAAGGACGATGTGTCGCAGGATGCCCAAGTGAGAGCAGCCATCGATGCGGGCCGCCCGGTAGAGGTCGTCCGGAATTTCGCGGAAGAAATTGGTGAGCGTCCACAGCGTGAACGGCAGGGCATACACGGAGTGCGCGACGACAACGGCGAAAATATTGTCACGTATGCCCAGCCGGATAAAAAGCAGGTAGAGCGGGCCGACGTTGGCAATCGAGGGAAACATCGAAAAACACAGCACGCTGGCAAGCAAAAAACCGGCGAAGCGCAGGTTGAGCTTGGCGAGAGCATACGAGGCAGGAATGCCGAAAACAAAAGCGAGCAGGACCGCCAGGGTCGCGACGAGGATGCTGTTCAGACCCACACGAAGAAATCCGGGCGCGGTCAGAACAGCCGCAAAGTGTGCGAAGGTAATCTGCCGGGGCAGGAGCGGCGGCAATTGGGCCAGTTGCTCGGTGGGTTTGAAGGCCGTGACGAGCTGCCACGCGAACGGTCCCAGCGCAAAGCTGAGCACGGCCCCCACGAGGAGAGCGGTCACCAACCAGCCCAGGACGATTCTTAGCCTCATTCCTCAGCGCTCCTGAAATCGCCAGCTCTTGCGCAGCAGCCACAAGTAAGGCAGGGTAACCAAAAAAATAGCTACAAACGTGGCCACGGCTACCGCAGAGCCATATCCAAATTGCAACGTGCGATAGAGCAGCTTGTAAGCGTAAATCGCCAAAGTTTCTGTTCGGTTCGCCGGGCCGCCACCGGTCAGGACAAAGATCAAATCAAAAATGCGCGCGGAATCCAGCGTGCGAAAGAGAAGAACCACCAGCATGATGGGGCGGAGCAACGGCAGCGTGATGTGCCAGAAGATGCGCCACGTGCCCGCTCCATCCACACGCGCCGCGCGGTACACGTCTTCGGGCATCGCTTGCAGGCCGGCCAGAAGGAGAAGGACGACGAAGGGAGTCGTCTTCCACACGTCCGCCAGGATCGCCGAATGGATCGCCCAGAAGGGATCTCCCAGCCAGTTAATCTTCGCGCCGAACAGATAATTCAAAACGCCGAAGTCGGCGTTAAAGATCCATTCCCAGAAGCGCGCGGCCACGACGTTAGGCACTGCCCAAGGAATCATTACCAGCGCCCAGAGCGGGCCGCGCATGATGGATTTGCGGTTCAGCAGCAGCGCAATTCCTAAGCCCAGGACCAGTTCGATGGATACCGCGCCAACGACGAAGTAGGCAGTGTTCCCGACCGCGTTCCAAAAACGAGGGTCGCGTAACAGGAAGCTGAAATTCTCGAGACCGATGAATTCGGATATGGCGAAAATGGGAAGTTCGTTGTGAAGACTCAACCACACGGTCGAGATCACGGGAACGAGAGCGAGCAGGAACACCATGGTAACTGCGGGCGCCAGCAGCCCATAGCCGCTAAGCGTTTCGCGCAGCCGGCCGCTCACCGCTGCCTCTCCAGGTGCTTGATTTGGCTTTCGGCGTTGCGCATGGCTTCTTCCG
>DASYRO010000325.1:0-2107 GCA_036004385.1 Candidatus Acidiferrales bacterium | reverse complement strand
TAGTCGATCTCTTCTTGGGATTCACAGTGCACCTGGAACGACACCGCCTCGTTGAACTTGAACTGCGGCCCGCCGTTGAGCGCCAGGAATTTTTGTCCTGCGATTTCGAACTCCACGGTCATGACGGTTCCCGCCTTCTTGCCGTGGATCTCGAACCCCTCTTTTCCGTAGCGGCTGATCTTTCCGATCTTGGAATCCTTGAAGACGGACGCGTAGAATTTCGCCGCCTCCTCTGCTTGGGTGTCGAACCACAGGCATGGCGTGATCTTTTGCACTGTCATCGGCACGATCGACTCCTTTCACCTGACGATTGGTTTGCTCTGGGCAGGAACGCAGCAGCTCATGCCGCGCTCGTCCGCACTTGCGGATGACAACCGGATTGCGCCGCGCGCGCTTCGTATCCGTTGTTGCAGCGCGGACCGGTACTTCTCGTCTTCAATCGTGGCATAATTGTATAGATCTGAACCCACTCCTGCCGTGACACGACCCGATGTTGCAGTGTTTGGTCTCGCCTCGACACGGTATTCATGTACGCTCAACACACTGATCGCTTTGCGATCCGCACGGTCGTTTTCCGCCGCAGTTTGCGCTCACTATTTTTGATTCGCCCAGCTAGACGGTTGACATAATACGTTGATATCAACATAATTGTGGCGTGTCAAAGGCAACCGAAGTTCCCTTCGAAACCACGCTTTTCGTTCGGGATAATTGCCTGTGCCTTCACCTGCAGCGCGCGGCGAGGGCGCTCGCGCGGCGCTTCGACGACGCGCTGCGGCCGCTCGGCCTGACCAGCGGGCAGTACTCGATGATGATGTCGCTGAACCGGCCCGAGCCGCCCACCATCGGTTCGGTCGCCTCCTTGCTCGCCATGGACCGCACCACGCTCACCGCCGCGCTCAAGCTGCTGCAGCGGCGCGGCCTCGTCACGGTCATGGTCGACGCCAACGACCGACGCAGCCGGCGGCTCAAACTGACGCGCGCCGGCCGCGCGCTGCTCGCGCGCGCCGTGCCGATCTGGCGGCGCACCCATGCCGCGATCGATCGCCTGCTTCCGCGCAGCGGCGCCGACCGCTTGCGCCGCGACCTGCGCGCCGTGACCTGAGCGCGAAGTGCGCTAATGTCATTATCATTGCAGCGGGAATGCAAATCCCGCAGCTGCCATCGTTGCATTTCCAGAAGCGAGCGGGCGAACTGATCGTGCTTGCGACCGCGTAGTTGCTTTCAAGAATTCATCAGCGTACCGTCATATCGATCAGCCGGTAGGAGGACGCCATGGCGCAACAACCACTCGCAACGAAAGGCAACTTTCTGCACATCTACGATTTTCGCGTCACTAAAGGCAAAGAGGACGAATTCATCCGTTTATTCGAGGAGTTCGACTATTCCGACGGCAACCCCATGCACAAGTCGTGGGCACAGGTGAAGGACGGTGTGCTGTGCCGGGACACCCAGGACCCGCAACGCTTCTTCCTGATCGCAGAGTGGTCCGACATCGAAGAGCACGCGCGCATTCGCAAAGTCCTCGCCAACGAAATCAAGCCGGAATTCATAAAATATATCGAAGGCGGGACGTTCGTTCCCAAATATGTCGAGGTAGTCTTGTCGACCCCGGACGAAATTCTCAACAAGGCGGCCGCGGAGTGAACGTTTGCCGCGCGATTTGTACACGTTCTTCCGATCTTCCACCTCGTATCGGCTTCGCATCGCACTGGCGTACAAGCGGCTCGAATACACGCCGCATTACGTGAGCTTGCCGAAGATGGAGCATCGAACGCCCGCGTACCGGGCGCTGCATGCCCAAGGCTTGGTGCCCTTGCTGATCGATGGCGAGCGATCTTTCATCCAATCGATGGCCATCATCGAATATCTGGACGAGGTCTACCCGCACCCGCCGCTTATGCCAGCGGACGTGCAGGGACGCCACTACGTGCGGGCGGTATCGCAAATCATCGGCTGCGATATTCACCCCCTCAACAACGTGCGCGTGCTCAAGTATATCCAGACGCAATTCGGTGCCGACGAGGCGGCGACCAAAAGGTGGTATGGCCATTGGATCGCCGAGGGGCTGGCAGGCTTGGAGGGTTACGTGGCCCGCGCCGGCCGCGCC
>DASYRO010000324.1:0-5106 GCA_036004385.1 Candidatus Acidiferrales bacterium | reverse complement strand
AAGGGCGGCGCGTGATCCAGGATGATCCAGTAGCGCCCTTTTCGCAGAGCGGAAAATAAAATGCCCCGCAGGCGGAGACTCGTCTGCTTGCGCAGCCAGCGACCAGCTTCCTGCTCATCTCCGTCCGCCAGCATCTTTTGCCGGAGAAATGGATCGCCGGCCTCGAACAACTTGGACGCCAGATCACATAAGAGACCATGAAGCGTGCCGCCGCCGCAGAGATACACATACGCGCCGGGCGCTGGCGGCGCAAGGTCCGCGCAGACTTTGCGCATCAATGCGGTCTTCCCTGCGTCCGCCGGACCCCAAATCAGCCGGCTTTGCCGGGCGCGCATGGCTTCGCGGAGCCGTTTCATCTCCACTTCCCGGTCAACCCACATGTCCATCGGCATCACAGCCATCACGCAATGAGCGCGCGCAGTTTGCTGACTTGCAACAGCAATTTTTCAACGTTCGCTTCCAAATCTTTTTTCGCGGCTTCCTCAAACACGACGCCGTAGCCCTTCATCCGTCTCGGGCGGCAATTTTCAAGCATCACCCAGGCCGTGGAGAATTCGGCGTTCAGAAATTGCCGGATGTCAATGGCGTGCCGCTGCAATTCGAAGTGCGTGGAGAACTCCGCCAGGCCGCCGCGGAACTCCGCCAGCGCGGCCAGCAACTCCGCCTGCGCCTCGGCGGAAAGCGTGCTCACAATTCCTTTCTCTTTGTCGCGAGGAGCGTTTCCCGCCAACTGGTGATCGATGCGTGCCAAGCTGTCGCTCAGCAGCTTGAGCGTCGCTTCCAGTCTTCGACGGTGCAATTCGTGCAGTTCGATCGCCAACGCAGCCTCCTGCTATTCAGCCTCACTCGACTACTTTCAGCATCTGTTCCAGGATCGTCGCCAGCCGCGCCATTTCTGTATCCACTTTTCGCGCCGCTTCTTCGCTCAGGCGGCCGTAACCGCGCAACCCAGCGGAGTTGCTTTCTTCGAGGTTGATGAGGTTGCTGGAAAGCAGCGCGACGCTGGCCTTGCGCGGCGATTGATGCGCCACGTTCAGTTCGACTTCGCCGGCAATTCGTCGCAACTCGCCACGAAGCTGCTCCATTTGCCCACGCAGCCGCTCGCGCTGCCGCGATGTCAGATCGTCCTGTACATGGATCAGCAGCCCGGATTGTTTCGTCATCCACGCTTCCAGGTCGTCGCACATCTTTTCCAGGCCCTTGAGCACGACGGACACCGCGCGGCGGTGGTTTTCGCCTAGCTTCAGCTTATTCACAACCTCCGGCATCGCGGCACCTTGCTCACTTGCCCGAGCGGTAGAGAATCACGCGCACTTTTTCGAGCGTGATAAGCCCGCCTTCGACCATCTCGTCCAGTTTGGGCAGAATTTTCTCGATGCGCTCGGTGTACTCAACGACTTCAAGCACGATGGGCAAGTCCTGCGAAAGGCGCAGAATTTTGTCGGTATGATAGATGCTCGTGGAGCCGAAGCCGCCCACGCCGCGCAGCACCGTCACGCCACTGAATTTTTCGCCGCGAAACAGCTCCACAAGCGCCTGGTAGAGCGACTGGCCGTGCCACTTATCGGATTCGCCGATGTGGATGCGCATCAGCGTGCGCTCGCCTTCGAATTTTTCGTGAGTCATGGCAGCTCCTATATGCGGTTGGCGATGCGAATGCCAGCCAGCGTGAGCAACAGTCCAACGATAACGCTGGTTCCAACATAAGCCGACGCGCGCAGCCACTCGCCATCTTCCAGCATCTTGATCGTCTCCCAACTGAAGCTGGAAAACGTGGTGAACGCGCCGAGGAATCCGATGGCAATGGCTACGCGCCACTCGGGGGGAATCAACAGGTGGTTGAGCGTGTACTGCGCAATCAGGCCGAGAAAAAAGCAGCCGGACAAATTTACAGCGAGCGTGCCGTAGGGAAAGGCTCCGCCCGTGCGGTACTGGACGAGGCCTTGCAACCCGTAGCGCGCCAGCGTCCCCGCGGCGCCGAAAATAATCAGCAGAAGGATACGCAACGTTGCTCCCTTTCCCGCGCGTCGCTGCGCCCAATAAAAAACTCCTGGGCGCCGCACGGCGGCCAGGAGTCATCAGTCCCGAAGCTTTTTGCAGGGACGGTTTCGGCGAACTCCATCGCCTTTTTTGATTCGCGTCAATTGTAATGCAAATTGCGCGCGGTGAGAAGCGCCGTCAATCCGCGGTGGAGGCCGCGGAGGCGTCCAGCGGCAGCACGCGCTGCGTGCCGGATTTTGGCGGAGGAGGCAGCAGCGGCGCGGCGGCGGTGAAAATTCGCGCGCCCCACACGCCACGCGAATACCCGTCAAGCACCAGCACCCGCTCGCGCAGCCGCGAAAACGGCGGCGCGGCCAGCAGGAGGTTCAACTGCTCGTGGATCTGTTTCTGGAAGATCACGTTTTCCGAGCGGAAACCATCCGGCTGGATGCCCTCCACCAGCGGCACAGCCACCAGCAGCGTGTACGTTTCCATCCACCACTCCAGCCAGTTTTCCAGATGTGGCTGGCGGCCGAATTTATTTACCAGGTAGCAGTAGTTGTCCAGCACGGCGCGGTCGCAGATGACGTTGGGCGCGCGGCTGGCGGCTTCCAGCTCCGCGGCCACCTGCGCGTGCAGGATCCAGAGTTGGCCTTCCAGCGTGGTCGCTTCGTTCACCGGGAGCGGCGAGCGCCGCACCATCTCCATCACCAGCTCGACGTTCTGGTCCGCTTTTTTCAACAGCGTGCAGACTTCGTAGGCCAGTGTGGTCTTGCCGACTCCGTGGGTTCCGATGAGCGCGAGTTTCAAGGCTGTCCTTCTGTCTGCGCACTCCTTCTAACACAATTTTCCGCTGCGGTGAATAGCACTTGGTTTCTGATTAGGCCGTCGTTTTTTATGATTTCTAATTTCTGATTTTTCTCTGTGCCTCTGTGTCTCTGTGGCAGAATTCGGCTTTATCATGCGCGCCGTCATCCAACGCGTCAGCAAGGCCCGCGTGCTGGTAGAGGGGCGCGTCACTGGCGAAATCGGCGCGGGGCTTGTGGTCCTGCTCGGCGTGGGCGTGGGTGATTCGTCCGACGCCACGAAGTATCTCGCCGAAAAAACCGCCACGCTGCGCATCTTCGCCGACGACGCCGGGAAAATGAACCGCTCGATTGTGGACACTGGCGGCGCCGCGCTCGTCGTTTCGCAGTTCACGCTCTACGGCGATGCGCGCGGCCAGCGCCGTCCCAGTTTCCTGAAAGCCGCGCCGCCGGACGAAGCCAACCGCCTCTATGAAGAATATTGCGCCGCGCTGCGCGGGCTTGGCGTGCGCGTTGAAACGGGAATTTTTCAGGCGATGATGGCCGTCGAGCTGACCAACGACGGCCCGGTGACCATCCTCCTCGATTCAGAAAAACTTTTTTGACGCGATTTCGTATTATTCTCTTGCTGTGGCTCACGCCGGTTCCAAGCAACTGACCATTCGCGATGCGGCGCTTGCTGATGCCGCGCGTGTTGCGGAGCTTTCGACGCAGCTAGGCTATCCTTCGACGACGGAGCAAGCCCTCGTACGCTTGCGCATGCTGCCAAAGGACGGCACACATGCGGTGTACGTGGCCGAGAACGAGGACGGCGTCGTCGGCTGGGTGCATGTGTACGAGCACGTGCCTGTGTGTCACGACCGCGTCGCGGAAGTCGCCGGGCTGGTGGTGGACGCAGGCTGCCGGGGCACAGGCGTGGGCAAGCGGTTGATGGAAGCAGCGGAGCACTGGGCGCACGCAAAAGGGCTCGACACCGTGGTGCTGCGCTCCAATGTGATTCGCGAGCCCGCGCATAAGTTTTACGAGAAGCTCGGCTACACGCGCATCAAAACGCAGCACGCCTTTCGGAAAAGCTTGTAACGCCGGCTTCCAGCCGGTGAGGTGATTTGACGGCGTTCTAGTCGGTGCCGACTCGGAGACTAGATGCGTCTCTTTGGTCCTACTGGCGACAGTTTCGATTTGGAAATTATCGGCTATGAATTTCCAGCAGAAATCTGCGATCTCTTCGATTCGAACTGGCTACAGATTCAGACGGAAGTGTCAGTCGGTGAGCACGTGTGGCGCGGCATCGACCCTTCCCTCCTCACGTGGGAAATTGTGGAGTTGGCAAACTGGCTTGAACGCGTGGCTGACGGGCGTCCTACGAGCCCAGCAGCCGAGTTTATGGAGCCGGAGTTACGATTCCAACTGGTGGATCGCGAGAATCAAACAATTCGGCTTCAGGTGTGTGCACTGCTTGCAGAACGCCAGCTGGGGCCGGCGATGCCGAGACCACACAAGGAAGAGCGGTGCGTTGAACTGGAGTGCACCTCGGAGCAGCTGGTGGCGGCAGCAGGCGATTTACGCCGTCAACTCGGGCTATATCCCCCACGTGGCGACGTAGGCCTCTACATGCCGGGCCAGAAGCGCCTTCAAAAGATGTGGTACTGGGTGACTGTTCGGGTTCACGTCTGGTGGCTGAATTGGAAAATACGACGGCGCGCCCTAAAGTGATCGGAGTCCTTGCCCGGCTGAAATCGCTCGGTGACCCCGCCAACGTCGCCGGCATGGCGCGCTTTGGTGTGGTCGCCAAGAAAGCCTACGGCGTTTGCACTCCCGCACTGCGCAAACTCGCGCGCGAAATTGGCCGCGACCAGCGCCTCTCGTTGCAACTGTGGGCCACGAGCATTCACGACGCGCGGCATTTGGCCGCGCTCGTCGGTGAGCCCGCGCGCGTCACGCCAGCGCAGATGGAGCGCTGGGCGCGCGACTTTGATTCCTGGGACGTGGTGGACGGCTGCTGCTGTCACCTCTTCGTGTACACGCCGCACGCGTGGCGCATGGCGCTGGCTTGGAGCCGCCGCGAAGAAGAGTTCATCAAACGTGCGGGGTTTTCGCTGATGGCCTATCTTGCTGTTCGTGACAAGCAAGCCGCGGACGAAAAATTCCTGCGTCTGCTGCCTGTCATCGAGCGCGCGTCGTTCGACGAGCGCCACTTTGTAAAGAAGGCAGTGAACTGGGCGCTGCGGCAAATCGGCAAGCGTAACGCGCGTTTGAACTGCGCCGCGATTGCCTCCGGCAAAAAGATTCGCGCATACGACCAACCTGCCGCGCGCTGGAT
>DASYRO010000323.1:0-2982 GCA_036004385.1 Candidatus Acidiferrales bacterium | reverse complement strand
ACGTGCGTGCCGTGCTTGCGCGCGTCCTGCGCCACGTGCGCCGCGGCGTCCTTGGCGCGAAAGTAGTTGAAGACCACATCCGCGCCGGCCTGCGCGAACATGCGCACGCTGGCCGCGCCGATGCCGCGCGATCCGCCGGTGATGAGTGCCGCCTTGCCCGCCAGTGAAATCACGATTACCCCCGGAAAAGATTTATCCGCAGATTACGCAGATTCACGCAGATTAGTAATGCGAAAGACAAAAAGACGATTTCGTAAAACGATATTCGATATTCGATGTATTGAGAATCGATAGAGCCGGATACTGAAAACCGGGAACTATAACCTCAGCACCTAGCGCCTGGCACCTGTCACCTGCTTCTTCGCGGCGGCGATTAATTCCTGAAACAAAGATCGTGCAAAGGGGTCACTCGTCATGCGCTCGGGATGCCACTGCACGCCGAGAACCCAAGGGCCAACCGCGCTCAGCGAAGCGGAGTCATCGCCGGTAAGTTCGACGGCTTCGACGACGCCATCGGGAGCGCGCGCTGTAACGCGCAGGCCGCGGCCGATGCGCTCGATCGCTTGGTGGTGCGAGCTGTTCACGTCGGCGTGGGTCGCGCCGGCAAGCTGCGCCAGGCGCGAGCCGGGTTCGATCGCAATGTCGTGATGCGGCTCCGGCACGCCGCTCTTGCGGTCTTCCCAATCGTGCGTCAGATTGCTTTTGAGCGCGGAGCGAATGTCCTGCACCAGCGAGCCGCCCAGATAGACGTTGAGCGATTGAATGCCGTAGCAAATCGCCAGCACGGGCTTGCCCGCGGCAAACGCGGAGTCGAGCAATGCGAAATCCGTCTGCTCGCGATGCGGGTCGGATTCGCCGCACTCGACTTTGCGCTCGGCGTGATACCAGGACGGGTCCACGTCGGCGGGACTGCCGGGCAGCACAATGGCGTCGAGCGCGGCGGACCAGGCGACGAGTTTTTCGCGCGGCAGGCGCAGCGAAATCGTCGTGGCATGGCCGCCGGCCGCTTCCACCGCGCGCAGATACGGCTCGATTTTCGCGCGTGCGGAAGGGTCGTCCTCCTCCTTCAGCGAGCGGAACGGAACGCCGATCAGCGGGCGCGAGTCAGCAGCCATAACCAATCATCGTAGCAGAGGCAGAAGAGGAATTGGTGATTTGTGATTGGCGATTTGCGATTGAGAGACTGGCAAAATTGATGTCTCGCTTTTTCTGAAATCACTCAATCACAAATCGCCAACCACCAATCGCTCAATTTTTCACTGCGAGCGATCCACAGGCGAAAGCCTGTCCAACGCGGCGACGCCGTTAAAGCGTGCGGTCGGCTTTCCAAGCGATGTAATTTTTCTTCATCTGCTCGACGTGCCCGTGCACGTGCCGCGCGTAAATATCCAGCCAGCGCTCGAACGTGTAGTTGCTGTGCTCGGGATGCAGGGCGGTGCGCGACCACACGTCGTCAGGCAAATCGCGGATCAGCGCGTAGGTCATCTTGCGGACCAGACGCAGCAGGGCGACGGCGTCGTCGGGATTCTGGTCATGATAGTTGAGCTTCTGCGCCCAGAGGTCCTGGTCGTAGGCCATGACCGGTTGGCCGGGCTCGGCAAGAAATCGGCGCGCGCGCAGGTACGCGTTGGCCTCGCTATCGGCGAGATGCACCAGAATTTCGTGGATGCTCCAGCGATTCGGCGCGGGCTTCCATTTCCACATCTCGCGCGGAAACTTCTTGATGGCGTCTTCGAGGTGCGCGACGCCGCTGCCGTAGGCTTCAATTTTCTCGTTTCGCTCGGCGGGGGTCATGGGCTGGCCCTCCATTTCGATTGAGAACGATATCGTAGCACGAAGCGACAAAAGGTATCAGGAGTCAGGCATCAGGTGTCAGATACAAAGAGAAGTTCCAACGCAGAGGCGCAGAGATCGCAGAGGAAACACGCCAAACGGCATAAGCGGAAGGAACCTGGCGGGAACGAAGGGCATCGTAGAATGGAAGAGAAAGGTCTCGAGTTGAACGCGGCGTTACGGAGTGAAAACTAAGAATGCAATTGCGGAAATTGACGCGAGGAAAAAAAGCGCGATGGGCGGCAGCCGCGCTTGCGCTGCTGGCCGGCGCTGCACTGCGTGGCCAGTCCGCAAACACAGACGGAGTTTCGCCCGCGGAAGAAGCGGCGTTGCGCGCCGCGATGGAGTGGGTGCGCACCACGCCTCCGGTCCGCGGCAATTACGAATACGACATGACCGCGCGAATCCGCCTGCTGTTTTTCTGGGTGACGCGCAGCGACGTCGGCGGCGGCACGATTCGCCGCGGCGCGATTCCACAGGATCCGCAGCGCGAGCTGATTTCGCTGCTCATCGGCTCGGACCCGGCGAAGGCGAAAACAATCAACCGCTGGGGCGCGGCCATGGAAGTGGTTCAGCACGCGCCGGACGAAGCCAGGACGCCGCAAACCAGCGTCTTCTTCGGCTTCATGACGCGCGCCAAGGCTGAGGAGTCCACCGAAGAGGCCAAAGAGCGCATCGAACGCGAAAAATCCAAGAAAGAATTTCAGTACCAGGCGATGGTCTCGCGGCTCGACCGCCAGCAGGGCATCGCCAAGACCGTGCCGTTCGCCACGGAGAAAGAGCTGGACATCTACCAGTTCGCGCCGATGAAAGAAAAAGTCTTTACGGAGCTCGCCGGCGGCGCGGGGAAGTACCGCGGGACGCCCGCGGCCCTGCAACAAAAATGCCCGCGCGTCGGCGGATTTCTCGCGTCGGTGGCGGAGCTCGTGGATGGCGCGCTCGAGCGCGGCGCGACGAAGGGCACAGTCTGCTACATCCACTACGGCGAGCTGTACACGCTCAAACTCATCGGCGCCAAAGCCATCCGCGAAAAAACAGTCCGCGTCGAAATGAAGACCGAGCCGAAACTTTTCGAGCACACCTACCAGAATCTTCTCGACACGGAATTTCAAATCTTCAACCACCAGACGGGGAAGAAAACCGAGTTCA
>DASYRO010000322.1:0-5980 GCA_036004385.1 Candidatus Acidiferrales bacterium | reverse complement strand
AAAATAATTCCCGTAGGGGCGCAGCATGCTGCGCCCGTCTTGGAGTGCGGCGGCTCGACGCCGCTTTGCCTGCTCGTACGAACTTTTCCCCACTCGTGCCCGGCCCTCTGTTATAAATCTCCGCGCACGAAGGCAATCTTTATCAGCGGAGGAATCTTCGATGAAGCGCACCTGTGTCCTGGCACTTGTGATTTTATTGGCGGCAGGTTTTGCGTCCGCGCAACAGCGGCAGGAATCGGGGCCTACCCCGACCATCGCCGCAAAAACGTCGGGGCTGAAATCTTTTCCCGGCTATTTCAATTTTTATTGGGACGAAAAGGCCGGAAAAATCTGGCTGGAAATTGATAAGTGGGGCGACGAATTCCTCTACGTGAATTCGCTGCCCGCCGGAATCGGCTCTAACGACATCGGTCTGGACCGCGGCCAGCTTGGCGGCGCGCGCGTGGTGCGCTTCGAGCGCAGCGGCCCCAAAGTGCTGCTCATCCAGCCGAACTACGAATTTCGCGCCATCAGCGACAATCCCGACGAGCGCCGCGACGTCCGCGATTCCTTTGCCGAATCGGTGCTGTGGGGTTTCGACGTCGCCGGCGAAGAAGGCGGCCGCGTGCTGGTGGACGCCTCCGCATTTTTCCTCCGCGATGCGCACGATGTCGTCGGCGCGTTGCGCCGCACCAACCAGGGGCAGTTTCGCTTGGATGCGTCGCGCGGCGCGTTCTATCTGCCGCGCACGAAAAATTTCCCGCAGAACTCGGAAGTGGAAGTGACGCTCACGTTTACCGGCGACGATCCGGGCTTCTACCTCCGCAGCGTGACGCCGACGCCGCAAGCGGTGACCGTGCGCCAGCACCATTCGTTCATCCAACTTCCCGGGCCGGGCTATACGCCGCGCGTGTTTGATCCTCGCGCCGGATATTTCGGCATTGATTTTATGGACTACGCTACGCCGGTCAGCGAACCCATCGTCAAGCGCTTCATTTCCCGCCACCGCTTGCAGAAAAAAGATCCCTCGGCCGCTGTCAGCGAGCCGGTGAAGCCCATTATTTATTATCTCGACCGCGGCGCGCCGGAGCCGATTCGCTCCGCGTTGCTCGAAGGCGCGCGCTGGTGGAACCAGGCATTCACCGCCGCGGGCTACAAGGACGCCTTCCGCGTGGAGTTGATGCCCGAAGACGCCGACCCCATGGACGTGCGCTACAACGTCATCCAGTGGGTGCATCGCTCGACGCGCGGCTGGAGTTACGGAGCGAGCGTCACCGATCCGCGCACCGGCGAAATCATCAAGGGCCACGTCACGCTCGGCTCGCTGCGCATTCGCCAGGATTACCTCATCGCGGAAAGTCTTCTGGCCGCATATGAGAAAGGCAAACCCCTCTCGCCGAAAATGCTGGAAATGTCGCTGGCGCGCATTCGCCAGCTCGCCGCGCACGAGGTCGGTCACACGCTGGGACTTTCGCACAATTACATCGCCAGCACCGCCGGCCGCGCGTCGGTGATGGATTATCCGCACCCCACCGTGAAGCTCGGCGCCGACGGCGTCCCCGATCTCTCCGACGCGTATGCCACCGGCATCGGCGAATGGGACAAAATCGCCATCGCCTTCGGCTACTCCGATTTTTCGCCGGGCACGAATGAAAAAACGGCGCTAGACAAAATCGTCCAGGGCGGCATTGCGCGCGGAATTATTTTTCTTTCCGACCAGGACGCACGCCCGCCTGGCAGCGCACACCCCACGACACACCTCTGGGATAACGGCACGAACGCTGTGGACGAGCTTGGCAACGTGATGAAAATCCGCGCCGCGGCGCTGCGCCGCTTCGGCGAAAACAACATCCGCGAGGGTTTTCCGCTGGCGACACTCGAAGATGTGCTCGTGCCCGTGTACCTCTATCACCGCTATCAGGTCGAAGCCGCGGTGAAAGTCGTCGCCGGCGCCGAATACACCTATGCGCTGCGCGGCGACGGTCAGAAAATTCTGGACATCGTCCCAGCGAAGGAACAACTTCGTGCGCTCGACGCCGTGCTGGCCACCGTCACGCCGGAAGCGCTCGCGCTGCCCGATTCGATCCTGAAGCTCATCCCGCCAAAACCGCTCGGCTACGGACGGGGCCGCGAAGATTTCCGCGGGCGTACCGGGCTCACGTTCGATTCGCTCGCGCCGGCGGAAACCGCGGCGAATCATACGCTCGGCCTGTTGCTCAATTCCGAGCGCGCCGCGCGGCTCGTGGAATATCACTCGCGCGACGCGAAGTACCCCGGCCTGAGCGACGTGATTGACAAGCTCCTGGCGCAGACCTGGCGCTCGCCGGCCGCCGCGGGAGCGAAAGCGGAAGTGCAGCGCACGGTGGACAACGTCGCGCTGCATCATCTGATGGCGCTGGCCGCCAACGAACGCGCTTCCGCGCAAGTCCGCGCCATCGCCGCGCACAAATTGAACCAGCTCAAGACGTGGCTTTCCGGCCAGATTCGCGCCACGACGGACGAAAGCCAACGCGCACACTATTTCTTCGGCCTCGCGCAAATCAGAAAGTTTGAGGAAAATCCGAAGGAGTTGAACTTCACGCGTCCTGCGGAGCCGCCCGACGGCGCGCCCATCGGTACGGATTGCGACATCGACCGGCCGTAGCGCCGGCAAATGTGGGACAGGCTTCTAGCCTGTTCGCTTCGCAGCAGCGGCCACCGCCGCATTCAAAGGGCGCAGCATGCTGCGCCCCTACAAATGAGCCGGCCCTTCGCTGCGCTCTGGACAAGCAAGATGCCAGGGCTGCTATTGCCCGCCCAAATGCAGGTACCTGCCGATGTTGAACAAGAATCCCTTGTCCATATCCGGTACGACGCCGCCCATCAACCACAGGTACACGAAAAATCCGTAGAATACGGCCGTGCCGACCAGTGCGACGCGCCGCCACACCGGCGGGCGCAACTCCGGCGGCAGAAATTTCATGTTGATGTACAGGACGTGCAGCGCCGCGATGACCAGCACCGCGCCGGCGATGTTGGCCGCCATTTGCAGCAGGATAATCGGCCGCGTCAGGCGCAGCGCGAGCACGCCCCACACCACCAGGAACGCCAGCAGCGAGTAGTACACCAGGCGCACGTCGCCGCCGCGCCATGCGCGGATGCGTTTGCTGCCGGTCCACAAAATGTCGGTCAGCGCGCGCACCATGCCATCCACGTTGTCCAGTTGCGTTTTGAACAGCACCCACGCGCTCATCAGCGCGACGAGTCCGCCGAGCAGCGGCCCACCGCGCAGCAAAACGGCTTGCGCCAGTTCCGCGGCGATGGCCAGATCGCGGATGTCCCGCCCGGGCAAAATAAATATCGAATACAAAATTGCCGGCAGTCCCATGCCCAGCAGCGCGCCCGTGAAAAAAATGCCCCACTGATCAATCTGCACGATGCGCCACCACGCGCGCCATCTCTCCATATTTTCCGGCGTGACGGGAAACACGCTGCCGGAATGCGCGAGTTTTACTTTGTGTCCGCCGACCGCCGCGGGAATGAACCCCACCACTTGCCCCATGCCGAAGCCTTTATCACGCGCCCAGTTCGAAAGCATCAGGTTGCTGACGCCGCCTGCGCCGGAATACGCCGCGAACGCGCCGATCAGAAACCAGTCCGCCCCCGGCGGAATTAACACGAAGCCGTGAGCCTGGATGCTGTAGCCGAAAAATCCCGCCAGCGCAGAAAGCCAGATTCCCGGCACAAAAAACAGCAGGCACAGGAACAGCATCCCGCCGAGCAGAAAAATAATCAGGATCCAGTTGAGGATTTCCAGCGTGCGCTCGATGCGCAGCCCGAAGAGCAGAATCAGCACGCACGCCAGAAACGTGCCCACGCCGAACCAGTACACGGTGTTCGCGTCACCCGCGCCCGGCAGACGGCGAATAAACAAAAAGAAAAACGCACCTGCGGCGTTGGCCGCCCACGCCGGCCAGCCCGCGTGCAAAAAATAAAGTACGGCGTAGAACCACGCCCAGAACCTGGAGCTCGGCCGCGTGCGCATGAAGCCGGTCACCGCCGGCTCGCCGGTATAGAGCGTGTAGCGCATCAGCTCGGTATTGAGCACGGTTTGCAGAAACACGGCCACCGACGTCACCCACAGCAGCGAGAGCCCGTATTTCACAAACGCTGCGGGGCCGATCAGCCATTCTCCGCTGCCGATGGAAAGGCCAAGAATGATTGCGCCGGGCCCGATGATGCGCAGCACTCCCGCACCGCGCGTCACCGGCACGCGCGGTAATTCCGCGGTGCTCCACGCTTCCAATCCCGAGCGCGCTTCTTTTTGATTCGGCATGCCGCGCAATCTATCACGATTCTCGCTGCGCGCAGCGCCTTGGAGTGCGGGAGCTTACTCCCGCTTTGCCGTTCGCGCAGCTTACTGCGCGCAGCTTCACGCCGCCACACCTAGGCGTTTTTGATTCTCCTCTACCTCCGTTACTTCCTCCTTGACGCCCACCCTCATCCGCGCTTACGCTGCGCCGCGATGGAGCCCGACCGTTACCTGGGATGGCTGGCTCTGGCGCTTACGCCCGGACTCGGCGCGCGCCATGCTGGAAAACTTCTTCGCGAACTCGGCAGTCCCGAAGCCATCTTCGCCGCTTCGCTGACCACGCTCGAATCCGCGCGCCTGCCCGCGGCCGTGGCGCAAGCCATTCACTCGCAGAAGCCGCTGCGCGACGCCGAAACGGAGCTCGCCGAAATCCGCAAGAACGGTTGCGGCCTGCTCACATGGGACGAGCCCGCCTACCCGCAGCGTCTGCGCGAAATCTACGACCCGCCGCCGCTGCTCTACGTCCGCGGCAATCCCGAATTGCTCGACCGCTACTCCATCGCCATTGTCGGCACGCGCCGGCCCACGCCGTATGGCGTGCAGCTTGCCGAGCGGTTGGCGCAGGACCTCGCCGAGCGCGGACTGGTCATCGTCAGCGGTCTGGCCCGCGGAGTGGATTCCTGCGCGCATAAAGGCGCGCTTGCCTCCGCGCGCGGCGCCACCGTGGGCGTGCTCGGCTCGGGCATTGACGTCGTCTACCCCAAGGAGAACAAGAAACTCTTCGCGAAGATGGAGGAGCGCGGCGCCATCATCACCGAATTTCCGCTGGGGAGTTTTCCCGCGCCGCAGAATTTCCCGATTCGCAACCGCGTCATCGCCGGCATGGCGCTGGGCGTAGTAGTCGTCGAAGGCGCGCAGTATTCCGGCTCGCTGATTACCGCACGGCTGGCGATGGAGTTTGGCCGCGAAGTGTTCGGCGTGCCCGGCAACGTCACGCAGCCCGCCAGCTTCGGTCCCAACCTGCTCATCAAGCAGGGCGCCAAGCTGGTCACCGGCTGGGAAGACGTCATCGAAGAGCTGCCCACGGAAATTCGCGCGCAGCTTTTTCCCGTGGAGGCTTCCTCGCAGCAGGAACGCGCCGCGCTCTTCGAAGAATCGCTCTCCGAATCCGAACGCACGCTTTTCGCACTGCTCTCCACCGACCAGGCGCGCCACGTGGACGAGCTCGTCGAGCAATCCGGCCTGAATTCTTCCGAAGTCCTCGCCGCGCTCTTTGAGCTGGAAATGAAAAGCTACGTGCGCCAGTTTCCCGGCAAGAATTTCGTGAAGGTGCTGCTGTAGCACAGGCTTGCAGCCTGTGCTTTCGCGACTCCGCCGTGATCAGCGGTGTAACGATCAATTGCAGAGGCTATAAGCCTGTGCTACCCAGTGCGGGCTCGCAATCATTCTGAATCTTTGCTGCATCTAATTACGTGTTACCCACAACAGCGCACACCGCGAAATAGGCGACGCTTCGCCGTCTTTCTGCATCATGATTCACTGCGGCGTACCTACCCCACTTGCGTTTGACCGCTGCTATACGGTATTTCTTGTAACGTACGTCGCTCGGGAACGCTTGAAGCGGATTATCGAATATCGGATTTCGTGTTTAGATTAGGAGACGCTCAGTCTCGTCGCCAATATGGCTCGTTCACTCGTCATCGTCGAATC
>DASYRO010000321.1:0-2242 GCA_036004385.1 Candidatus Acidiferrales bacterium | reverse complement strand
CAGGTTTCTACTTCCGCCAGCTTGTTGTTGATGTCCACCATCTCGCCGTCGAAGAGCAGGTCGCGCCGCGCCAGCGACGTTGCATAGAAGTCCACAGACTCCTGCCACGCCTGCAAGTCCGCGGAGGTCTCACCATCCATTTTTTTTGCAACGGTCGCGGAGGCGAGCGGCCTCGCTGTCGGGCGTTGCGCGCGGATGCGCGCCTCCTCGTACAGCGCGTGATGCAGGTTGATCCAGAATCCGCTGTGAAATTCAAAAACCGGATAGGACGCGGCGTCGTACTTTTGATTGACCGGCCGAGGCCTGTTAAGGCCCTGCATGGGTTGCGGCACTTGTCCCGCCGCAATGTGCGGAAGCAGCACCAGGAGCGCTAACGCACAGCTCGCGCGGCATGCGCCGCAGATTTTCCGGGGGAGCATCATGCGCTTGCTTTCGAAGTTGGGTTCTCGGTTACGCAAGTTGTGTTTCTGAAGTGAACTGCGAGGGAAACGATACGGCTCCTTACGCTTGCCGTTTCACGCGGTCCATGCCGCGCGCAGCCGCGACCACGAGCGCTGTTTTTACCGGCGCATCAATCAAAACAAACGGCGCAAATCCCTGCGCCAGCGCCGCGGCCACTCCGAGATCCATGGCGAAGGCCAGCCACAGAACTCCGCCGCCCAGAATCACTGCGTGGCCCAAGAGCACCGCGCCCGCCAGCCGCGCCTTGCCGTTCCAAGTAGAAAAAGATTCGATCCGTTCGGCGAGCCATCCGGTGACTAATGCCGCCAGCGGAAACGCCCATAAGTATCCGGCCGTCGGTCCCAGGAGCCGCGCCGCGCCCGGCAAACCGATCGGCGCGAACACGGGCCAGCCCGCCGCGCCTTCGGCGAGATAGAGCAGCAGGGTCAACGCGCCGCGTTGCGCGCCGAGCAGCACGGCGATCAGCAACACGCCGAAGGTCTGCCCGGTGATGGGTACTTGGGTCCATGGCAGCGGCACAGCGATTTGCGCACACAGCGCCAGCAGCACGTTCGCGGACGCAATGCGCGCTGCCTCCCAAAGCAGCCCTTCGCCCGGGATCAACCGCTCGGCCAGCACCATCCTCGTCGTGCTCTGCGCTTGTGGCATATTTTCTCCTCGCTGCGACCCCATCCTTATTGGGCTCAGCAAGCAGCGCCCCTACGACCTCGAACCGCGCACGATTGTACCAGCGTTCGCTTCTTTCTGGTTGCGTGTCATCCCGAGTCCCGACGCAATGAGTCGGGACGAAGCATCTCGCTCAGATTTTCCATCAAGTTCGCTACGGCTCGATCTTGGGATCCTCCGCAGTAGCTTCCGCGCCTTGCTTGTCGCCTCCCCGAAGTTCTCCACTTCCGTCCAGATAAAACGAGCGTTTCCCGCTCTTGCCGTATTCCGCAGGCGTCGCCGTCAGCACGTAGGTTGGCGTTTCCGGCGCGGCCTCTTTTGAGTCTTTGGGTTTGGTCGGCTGCACAACTCGAAAACGAAAGACGTACCCGCCCTTGGCGCCGTCTGCCAGTTCCTGCTCGATGAGGTTCGCTTTCTCCGGAGAGACTTCACCGCGCCGCGCAGGGCCCAATTGTGCGAGGTTTTCGGGCAATTTACCGAAGCCGGTTTTGTACGGTTCCACCGCTTCCGCCAGCCGGCGCAGCGTGACGATGGCCGGCGCCTCGTTGTTTTCAATCACGCGTGCCGGAGAAATGGCCCACTGCTTGGCGAGCTCCGGGATATTCAATAGCACCAGCCCGACGGAAAGCATGCGCCACCCGCTGCCTTCGCGTACCATTCCAAATTCCGCGCGTTGTCCTCCGGCAATCTCCACGGGCACGAACGCCAGGTTTTCGCGAATGCGTTCCGCGCCGAAGCGCAGCTCCACGGTGGCGCCAGTAGTTTCGCAACGCAGTACCGCCCGGCCTTCCGCGCCGGTGGAGAGCAGCGGGCGTCCGGCCTCGCGGGTTTGCACGATGCGCTTCATCAATTCTGCTTTCTGGTTCGGCAATAAGTCCCTGAACGCGGTTGCATTTTCAATGGTCTGGTAGCGCATGAACTGCGCTTCGTTTTGCCGGCACGCTGCCGCCAGCGCGCTGGCCAGTGACACGGACGGTTTTTCCTCCATCGTCTCCTTCGTTTGCCCCTGTGCGCCGGCGCCCGCCACGACAAGCGCCAAGAAAGAGATAACGCTACAGGCCCTTCGTAATTGCCGGTTGGCCATTTCTATCTGTCCGTTGTTCGTCCTGATTCA
>DASYRO010000320.1:0-1527 GCA_036004385.1 Candidatus Acidiferrales bacterium | reverse complement strand
CCGGTGATGGCGCTGTAGTGGACGAAGACGTCCGCTCCTCCTTCGCGCCCGATGAATCCATATCCCTTGGCATTGTTAAACCACTTCACCCGGCCCGTGACTTTCAATGCTGGATCCTCCTCTTGTGTTCGACGCGGAGTGCTCTCATCAGCCGTTAGAGACTCGCGGGCGCAACCGCGCCTGAAAGTCACTTGCTGCGGGGGCAGTGTAACAAACCGCATTTCTCTGTCAATCCTGAAACAATTTGCGCGATAACAAATTGATACCCATGACAGAAAGGAATCGCGGGCGGGATCATTCCTTATTCATAATCTGTTTCGTTCAGCGCACGCCGATGGACTTCGTGAACCAGAAAATCAGCACGCCGTAGTACACGACGACGACGCCGAGACTGACCAGAAACGTCGTCAGTCCTTTGCCCGTCCCGGCGTATTCGCGCTTCCAACGGATAGCGCAAAACACAATCATCAATGTCAAGACCACGGCCGTGACCGCGGCCATCAGTGCCACGGGATCTGCTCGGTGGTCCGGGTACGGAGGCCGGAACAGCCAGACCACCTGGCGCAGCCCGGTAGTGATGAGCCCCGTGGCGACCATCATGAGAAGCGACGCGGCCGGCGCAATCATGCCCAGCATGTAGGCGTATTGATCCTCGAAATAAAAAAGCATGAGAATAATCACAAGGTAGATCAGCGACTGGTACAAATGCATGAGAAAGTACGTCGTGTCGAAGTGGCTCAGCAAAATGTAACAGAGCATCAGGAGTCCGGCCAGCGTGGCGATGCCTCGATGAACCATGGAGTTCTCCTTCGCGCGGCGGTAGGGCTCGATCTGGATTCAGTAGAACGCAGCACTCAAACGTTGTCAAGCGCATGCCCGTGCGGCACGCAGACAGCGCTGCCTCGTGCTATCCGCTCGGCCGGAAGCGCCAGTAATAGAGAATCCCTGCGATGGTCTTCGCGTCGCGTAACGCGCCGCTTCGCAGGCGAAGCTCGATTTCCTTTCGCGAAAACCTGCGCAGCGTGATTCGTTCGTCCTCTTCGGGACGCGAGGTTCCTTCGCGCAGTCCTTCCGCCACAAAAATGATCATGTTCTCGCTGACAAAGCCCGGCGTTGGATACGACACGAGCAGCCGGCGAAATCGCCGCGCCGTGTAGCCGGTTTCTTCAAGCAATTCGCGTCGCGCCGCAGCCAGCGGCGCTTCGCCCAGCTCGATACGTCCAGCCACCAACTCCCACAAATATTTTCCGATGGAATGCCGGTACTGCCGGATAAGCAAAATATCTCCGTTGGGAAACACCGGCAGCACGACAACTGAACCGGGATGAGTGACGATGTCGCGCGTCACTTGCACGCCGCCGGGCTCGACGACGCGGTCCGTGCGCACGCCGAACACCGCACCGCGAAATGCAATTTTGCTCGACAGCACTTTCGCCACGCCGCGTTTTCTTGGTCGCTTCACCCTAACCCCTAACAGGGTGCTGAAAAAGTGCGCTGGTTGTCATCCCGAGTCCGCCGCGGCGGACG
>DASYRO010000319.1:0-1983 GCA_036004385.1 Candidatus Acidiferrales bacterium | reverse complement strand
CTGGCGCTCCGTTGACGCGGACTTCGTAATGTACGTGCGGGCCAGACGAGCGCCCGCTCGTGCCCACGTAGCCGATCACTTCACCGCGTTTGACCTGCGCGCCTGCGCGTGTATTGAACCCGGAAAGGTGCCCATACCAGGTGGAAGTTCCGAAGCCGTGGTCCACCACAACGACGCGTCCGTAACCCGGCCGCGTTTCCATTGCCACTACCAGACCGTCGGCGGCCACGTGCACCGCGTCACCGTAGCCGGTCGAAATGTCCACGCCCGCATGGAACGCGCCTTCACCGCTGAACGGATCGAGACGCTCGCCGAAGCTGCCGGTGATGTGTCCTTCCACCGGCCACAGCGACGGTGTGAACGCAAACTCGCCCAGAGTGCTGCCGGGCATCAAGCGCAGTCCTCCCGACGCCAGCGCGATGGACGTGGCATTTTTCTTCAGGAAATCGAACTGGTCGAGCGTGCGCTGGTGCTCGGCCTCGGGTCCGGCGGGCTCTTCGGACATTCCGAATGGCGTCTGCCGCAGGCGAAGGATGCCGTAGGTCATAGCCACTTCCGTGGCCAGCCCTTGCAGAGAGGAAAGCCGCTGATTGGTGTCCGTGACTACTTCTTGCAGGTGCGTGTACTGCTTTTGGAGCGTGGCCTTCTGGTTGCGCAGTTCGTTGTAGTTGGCCACCTTCCACAGCATGCGGCTGTAGGAAGTGACCGCGGCGAACACCGTCACGCCGCCGACAAGCGCCAGCAGCGCAAGCAGATGCACGACGGAATGCGGCACACGGAGCCTGCGGACATGGCTGTCGTGATTCGACGCAATCAAAAATGTATAAAATTTCGACTTCATGAAATCCCCAGGTATCCTACTTCCGTTTGCTGGACTGGAGCCGCTTTCCCCGCGAGCGGCCGCAACATTCGAGTTTGAACCGCGAGCCTTGGTTCGAAACCGCAGCGAGTGTACTGATAGCCGCAAACCCAAGTCAACCAAAAAATGCTCACGGCAGTAAATTTCCTTTACCCCGGCGGTGTTTCCGCTGTGTGCAATAATTGGAGAACAAGCTCATGAACGACGAGCAAAAATTAATTGACCGCATCCGGCGCGCGATTCCGTCGCGGCCGCGCCGCGGTTCCAAATCGTCCGCGGCGCTGCGGCTGGGCATCGGCGATGACGCTGCTCTGATTTCTCTTTCTCGCGCAATGGATTCCGTTGTGACCTGCGATGCATTCATCGAAAATGTCCACTTTCTTTTGGACGTTCACGCGCCCGATTCCGTCGGATACAAAGCGCTGGCGCGGGCGACGAGTGACGTAGCGGCCATGGGCGCAGCGCCGCGTTTTTTTCTTCTGACGCTGGCCCTTCCCGCCAGGCGCACCGGGAAATGGCTGGGAAAATTTCTGGCGGGGATGTCGCGTGCCGCGCGCGAATATGGCCTCGTGCTGGCCGGCGGCGATGTGTCGAGTCATTCGAGCATCGCCATCAGCATTACGGTGATCGGCGAAATCGCGCATGGCTTGGCGCTCACGCGTTCCGGCGCGCGGCCTGGCGACTTGATCTATGTGAGCGGCACGCTCGGCGCCGCGCAACTCGGATTGCAGCTCATCCGTCGAGAACTGCATCGCCACAAGCGGTGGAGGCGGCTGATGCGCCAGCATTGCTATCCCACAATTCGCCTCGCGCTGGGAAAATTTCTGTCCGCGCGGCATCTCGCCTCGGCGATGATTGACGTTTCGGACGGACTCTCCACGGACCTGGCTCGCCTCTGCTCCGCGAGCGGTGTGGGCGCCAGGATCTTTCGTGAGCGCATTCCAGCGGTCAAGATTCCGCCGCCACTCCGCCAGCGTAGATTTGATTCCCTCGCGATGGCATTACACGGCGGCGATGACTACGAGCTGCTCTTTACTGTGCCGCGCCGCCTGGCGAAAAGAATTCCCGCGCGTCATGACGGAGTCCGGCTTACTCCGATTGGGGAAATCACCCGCGAAAGAAAA
>DASYRO010000318.1:0-2854 GCA_036004385.1 Candidatus Acidiferrales bacterium | reverse complement strand
TCGCAGGCGACCACCAACGACGGTCTCAAGCCGCGCGAATACATCGGCTACGCCCTCGGCGACACCGCCTCGGGCTTCTTCTTCCAGACCTTCAACATTTTCCTCACCTACTACTACGTCGATGTGTGGGGGAGTCCGGCGACCGTGTTGCTCTGGTTGTTTCCGCTGGTGCGGGCCTTCGGCGCGTTGGACGATGTGATCATGGGCCTCATCGCCGACCGCACAAACACGCGCTGGGGGAAATTCAGACCGTATCTTCTGTTCGGCGCGATCCCCTACGGCGTTTGCGGTTACCTCATGTTTGCAGGGCCGGACTTCGGTCCCAAAGGAAAGATCATCTACGCCGCCGTCACTTACGCGCTGATGCTGTTGAGCTACACGGTCATCAATGTGCCTTATTCGGCGATGCTCGGTGTCATCAGCCCGTCGCCGCGCACGCGCACGGTCGCCTCCACGTGCCGGTTTGTCGGCGCGTTCGGCGCGGCGTTCCTGATCTCCCTGTTTGTTCGTCCGTTGGTCAAATCTCTCGGCGCCGGCAGCGAGACCCGAGGGTTTCAATTGACGATGGCCATCTTCGCTGTCGTGTCGGTGGTTTTGATTTTGATCACGTTCGCCACGACGAAGGAGCGAGTGTGTCCTCCGCCTCAGCAGAAAACGAATGCGCGCGAGGAATTGGGCGAACTCTTCAAAAACTGGCCATGGCTCGTGCTGCTCATCACCTCGATCTTCTCGAACGCGTTTTCCGCGCTGCGTTCCGGGAGCACGATTTTCTATTTCAAGTATGTGCAAGGCTTTGACTCCAGCGCGGTGCTGTGGGGCTTGGATCGCACCACCTTGTTCCTGAGCAGCGGCGCGCTTGGCTTGGTACTGGGCACGATGTGCCTTGGCCCCATCGCGCGGAAGATCGACAAGAAATATTACGCTGCCGCGCTTAGCCTGGTGACTGGCCTCTCTTTTCTTTCGTTCTTTTTCGTTCCGAAGGGACACTTCGGACTCATGATCGCTCTGAACATGCTGGCGCAGTTCTGCGCCGGACCAACCTCCGCGCTGACGTGGGCGCTTTACGCGGATGTGGCTGACTATGGCGAATTCAAGTACGGGCGGCGCTCGACCGGCCTCATCTACTCGGCCTCTCTTTTCTCCATCAAGTCTGGCATTCTCATCGGAGGCTTTCTCGTTCCTCTGTTCCTGGCGCAATTCGGCTATGTGAAAGGCGCGGAGACACAAACCGCGCGAGCGCTGCTCGGCATCGCCATCGCCTTCTCAATCGGGCCTGCGTTGTTCGCACTGCTCAAGTTCGTCGCGCTCCTGATTTACCCGCTCGACCAAAAGCGCGTGGACGAAATCGAGCGGGAGCTGGCCGCACGCCGCGATACAATTTCCGAAATCCAACCCGCATGACCATCCGCAATCCCATCCTTCGTGGTTTCAATCCCGACCCGTCCATTGTGCGGGTCGGCGACGATTACTACATCGCCACCTCGACCTTCGAGTGGTTTCCCGGCGTGCAGATTCATCACTCGCGCGACCTCGTCCACTGGACATTGCTGACGCGCCCGCTAAATCGTGCCAGCCAGCTCAACATGCTCGGCGATCCCGATTCCTGCGGCATCTGGGCACCATGCCTGAGTTATGCGGACGGATTGTTCTGGCTCATTTACACGGACGTTAAGCGCTTTGGTCGCGCTAGCGTCGCCGGGGCGAGTGGTGCGTCGATGCGCGATTTTCACAATTACTTCGTGACCAGTCCGCGCATCGATCGCGATTGGTCGGATCCAATTTATCTCAATAGCAGCGGCTTTGACCCGTCGCTCTTTCACGATGACGACGGGTGCAAGTATCTCCTGAACATGCTTTGGGATCATCGGCCGGGAAACAATCGCTTTGCCGGAATCGTGTTGCAGGAATACTCGGTCAAAGAGCGCAAGCTCATCGGCGAACGAAAAAATATTTTCCAAGGCGCAGCGCTCGGATTCACCGAAGCGCCGCATCTCTACAAACGCAAGGGATGGTACTATCTGCTCACCGCAGAAGGTGGCACCGGCTGGGGACACGCCGTGATGATGGCGCGCTCACGCATGCTCACCGGCCCGTACGAACTGCATCCCGACACTTACATCTTGAGTGCGCGACATCGGCCCGATGCCGAATTGCAGCGCGCCGGCCACGCAAGTTTGGTCAACACGCAAGACGGCGAAACCTACATGGCGTATCTCGTCGGCCGTCCGCTGCGCAACCGTGGCCGCTGCACACTCGGCCGCGAAACGGCGATCCAGAAAATGGTTTGGGGCGAGGACGACTGGCTGCGCACGATCAATGGACAAGGAATACCGACAATCGAAACGCCCGCGCCACAATTGCCCGTTCACAGCTTTCCGCGGACGTCACTGCGCGAAGATTTCGACTCTCCGCAATTGGCAATTGATTTCCAATGGCTGCGCACGCCATGGCCGGAAGAAATCTTCAGCCTCGCGGCGCGGCCCGGTTTCCTGCGCCTCTACGGACGCGAGACTCTCGGCAGCCTCTTCCGCCAATCACTCGTCGCGCGTCGCCAACAGGCTCATTGCTTCAGCGCCTCTACGGTAATCGAGTTCGAGCCGGACCATTTCCAGCAGCTCGCCGGGCTAGTCTGCTACTACAACAGCACAAAGTACCATTATCTCTACCTCTCGCGCGATGAAACGTTTGGGAAATACCTGCGCGTAATGTCCTGCGTGCCGGACGCAATGCAGGCCGATGCCTTCACGCCGCCCATCCCGATCCCCCCAGGCCGGCCTGTGCATCTGCGGGTCGAAGTGGATTTCGAGCGGCTCCACTTCGCGTATCGCGCGGAATACGCGGACAACGACTGGCG
>DASYRO010000317.1:0-3699 GCA_036004385.1 Candidatus Acidiferrales bacterium | reverse complement strand
GTGCACGGCGCGCTGATGATTGAGCCGACCGAATCCGAGAGCAAAGAAGAGTGCGACCAATTCATTGAAGCGATGCGAGCGATAGCGGAAGAGGCGGCGAACACTCCCGAGCTGGTGAAGACTGCGCCGCACAGCACGCGTGTCGGCCGCCTCGACGAAGTTGCCGCCGCGCGCAAGCCCATCCTGCGCTGGAAACCCAAAACAGAACGCGAGGCTGCGGACTGAGCTATCTCGGGAATCGCACCGAACTCAGCATGTTCTGGAAGGCCTGATCGTAATCGTCAAAGTCGCGCTCGGGCGCCACGCTCACGAAGTAAATCAATCCGTCCGGCCGCAGCACGGTCACCAGCCAAATCAATTCCCTTCCGCCACTAATGGATTCGTTGGTGAGATAGGTTGAAAGCCCGCGATCGCCACCGATTCGGACGCGCTCGTGCCGGCGCTCAATGCGCATTGCGGGATTGGAGTGCCGAAGATCATCAATCAGTTGATCTGTCGCATCCTCCAACGATGCCTGGCCGTAGCGGTCGGCGTGAGGCTCAAAGAGATTGATCATCACGCCGTAGGCCAGAGCGGGATTGCCGCGGGCATCGTTCAAGATGCCGCCTTCCGGCGCAATCGCAATCGAGGCACCTTGGCCGTAGGCGCGCCAGTTCTCTGGATACGAAATTCGCAGCATGCTGTTCTGGAAATTCCGATAGCGCGTCGAAGGCAGCTCTGGGCGTCCCGACCGGCCACCCTCTCGTTCATCCCGGCGCGAGGCGTAACCGCCTCTTCCGACCGCCGGCAGATTGACCATAAGGGTGCGGATGGAACGAAACTCTGCCGAATCCGTTCTGTAATTAGGCGGCGCGCCGCCCAATTTCTGTATTTCGGAGTTGACACCGCTGATGCGGTTTTCGGGGCTGGGGTGGCTGCTAAACCATTCCGGCATTCGCCCGCCGCGCTGCTGAGCTTCCAATTTCTCGAAAAACTGCGGTATGCCTCGTGGATCGTAGCCGGCATCGTAAAGGATTTGCGCGCCCATCAAGTCGGCTTGACGCTCCGCATCGCGGGAATACTTCAGTAAGACGGAGTTCATGGCAAAGCCGGCGCCGATCTGCGTCAGAACCGCGCCGATGGAATTGCTGCCCAACATGCCGCCGAGCAGGGCCAGCGGCACTTGCGCGATGTACGCTTTAGAGGCTTGGTTGGTGCCGTGACGCAGCGCGGCGTGCGAAATTTCGTGAGCCATAACTCCCGCAAGCTGCCCTTCGTTGTCCGCATTCTCGATCACGCCGCGATTGACGTACACAAATCCGCCCGGCAGGCAAAAGGCGTTGATAGCCCGGTCGTTGACCAGCTTGAATTGATAGGGGTAGCTTTCGCCGGGTGCCTTGGCGGCCAGCCGCCGCCCAAGACTGTTCAAGTAGCCGTCAATTCGTGAGTCATTCACGACAGGAAGCTGACGCTCCGCATCCTGTGAGACTTGCCGCCCGACTTCCACGTCTTGCGCCGGCGAAAACAAGTTCCAGCCGGGCCTGAACTGTGTGCGTTCGGCTTGGACGACTGGTGTCCAAGCCAGCGTCAGCATCACCACCAATGCGGCAGCTTGTTGCACTCGACGCCTCATGTACGTCCCCCTGTAAAGGATGCTGGAAATGAACCCAGCAGTCCGGCTGGGCTCGGGGCCCGCCTGCTATGATGACGCCCCCAGCGCACGTGTCGCCAGCACGCACGCGGGTGCACGATCGAGGAAACACTGACGATTATCGCACAGGAAAAGTATTGAGAAAGAGGCGTCCCGGTTCCGGACTGGAGTCAGGACGCCCTGAAGGTTGAATTAACGCTGGTTATCTCCCCGGCGCTTGGCGGCCGGCACAGCGGGGGGCGGCGCAGACGCAGCCGCAGGTGTCTGAGATTCCCGCGCAGTAGCATGCGCCGGAATTTCAATCGCTCGCCCGCCCCACATGGAAGCGGCTTGGCCGGCGATGAGCGCGGCCGGCGGCAGGTTCGTCACCAGCGCATTTTCACCGGTGCGCGCAAACGAAAGTTGCTGCGTTCCCGGATCCCAGTCAATGGACAGGATGTCGCCTATCAGGATTTGTCCGGTGGACAACAAATTGGCCAGCGGATAAACGACGTGGCGCTCGATGGCGCGCTTCAAGTGTCGCGCACCGTACTTAATGTCCGTGCCTTCGCGCAGCAGGAATTCGCGGGCCGCGCTGGTGAGCCTGAAAACGAATTGGCCGTTGGCGGTGTCCAGCACGCGGCGCTGCACGAGGTCCAATTCGATATCCAGCACCTTTTCGAGTTGCACTGGACGCAACGGGTGGAACACCACAACCTTGTCGATTCGGTTCATGAATTCCGGCGAGAACTTGCGTTTCGCCGCTTCGGTCGCAGTGCGCTCGACTTTGGTGTCCATCTTGTCCGAAGGCTTATCCGACGGCTGCACGAACCCCAGGCCGCCGGTCATCAGCGTACTGATGTCCACACCGCCGAGGTTGGAGGTCATAAAGATGAGCGTTTGCGAGAGATCCACGCGGCGGTTGTCGCCCAGCGTCAGCGTGGCCTTGTCGAGGATGCCGAGCAGCAGTTGCCACAAGGCGTCCGAAGCCTTTTCAATTTCGTCAAAAAGCAGAATGCTCAGCTTCAGGTTTTCAGTGTGATACTGCGCGAGCGCTTCCTGGGTAATCAGCGGATGCGTTTCGCGATGGCCGAGGTAGCCCGGAGGCGAGCCGATCAGCTTGGCAATTTCATGCGAGTGTTGGAATTCCGCGCAGTCCACCTTGATGACCGCGCGCGGATCACCAAACAGAATCTCGCTCATGGCTTCGACGATGCGGGTCTTGCCCGAACCGGTCGGGCCGAGAAAGAGCAAGTTGCCAACCGGGCGCCCCGGCGAATGCAGGCCGGCGCGGAAAACCTGATAGATGTCAACAAGCGCACCGACTGCTTCGTCCTGTCCGACGATCTTCTTTCGTAGGGCGGACTCGAATTCGCTCGATTCAGTGCTGCGTTTTCGGGGGTCCAGTCGTTGTACTTGAGCGGCGCTCATGGTTCTACCCTCCTATCGAAACCTGCGTCCGGCCGGGCTTTCGTGCGGGGCCGATTTCTCGAACTGACTCAGCTTGACGTCCACCGTGGAGCGAAGCAGCCGGAGCTGGGTCATCAGCTCGCGGGCGGATTCCGGAGAAACACCCCACTTCAATAACGTCGGGTACAAATCAGCCAGATCGAGGTTCACAGTGCGGAGAGAGCGAACCAGCTTCTGGATGTACTCGGACCGCGGCTCAAAGAGCTCCACCCGGCTCTCCACCACTTCACGGAGCTGCGGCCAATCGAGATCCAGCATCGGATAATGACGCGAAACTGAGCGGACAACGTCTTCGGTAATGCGCGGGTGCTCGCCGAGACGGGCAAGGTGAAGTTGCTTCACCTTGCCGTGCCGGCGCACGTTGTGCACCAGGTACCAGGCGTTGCCTTTGCGTCGAAGAAAAGCCATGACGTTATCCTCTGCGCTTACTTCACTTACCCAAAAATTTGAGCCGTAGTGTAAGCGCCTTCCACTACCGCTATTAAGTTGGATGCAGAAGGTTCAGAAGGGATGCCTGGCGTTGGCGGCCCTCCCAGGCGCCGCGCCTCGCTCCTTGAAACTCAACACTTCTGCCTGAACCCTCGGCTTCAACCATCTGCTTGGATGCTTGCCATCCTTAG
>DASYRO010000316.1:0-3710 GCA_036004385.1 Candidatus Acidiferrales bacterium | reverse complement strand
CACGCGTAGTTGGCGGGCGAGCCGTGCGTGAAGGTGAAGTCCGGATATTCCTGCATTAGGTTCAGCACGCTGGCGAACGTATTGCGCGTGACTTCGACGGTTTCCGTCCACGGCCATAGCCAAGCCATGTCAATGTGCGCGTTGCCCACAGCGCGGATGGAAAAACTTTGCAGCCAGTTGCGCAGTGGCTCGAGTTTCTCCTGCGCGCGGCGGACAGATTCATCGAACGCCCGTTGGTCGTTGCGATTGAGAGCGGCCCAATCAATCACATTGCGTGTGGCCTCAATTTGCTGCGCGCGCTGCTCTTTGCCTTCGGTAACTACGGCGTTGAGCATCTCCGCCGTGGCGCAGGATTCAAGCAGCATGCGCACGTCCGGTCGTCCGGGCGCCGCACCAATTTCAAGCTGTGCGGTCGTAAGTCGAACCTTCGCCGCGGGTGCGTCGGCTTTTACAGCAATCACAATTTTCTGGCCCGGTTCGGCTATGCCGGTCAGCAGCAGCGGCTCGAGATCGTAGCCCTGGGCGCGCACCATGCCGTTCACGTAAACGGACATGTACACGGGGTATTCGCTGTCCACATTCACGCGGAAGCGCAACGGCGCATTGCGTACGTCGTAGCCGAGAATCGTGGATGGGACAACGACAGACTGGCGGAACCATGACGTGCCCGACGACGTATTCGGCCACGTCCACATCTTCACGCTTTCCCACGCGGAGTCGTCCACGTCCGCCGCAGCGCCGTTGGGCAATCCTTCGTACGAATGGACGCGCCACTCGGGCAGCGGCACCGTGGCGACGGCTTTCCATTTTTCGAGCATCGCCGCGCAACCCGTCGGCGGCTGCGCGGCCGGTGCTTGCGCGTGAAGCGCGACGGGGAGGAATAGCAAAGCGAGCGGGAAAGACTTCAATCCGCTGCGGAGATGACGAAGGGGAAGCATCACTGTGGCCTCGCACGAAGTACAGAGGGCGGTCTAAAGACGCGCCCCTACATTCACGACGGCGGTTTGCGCGAAAAATGGCGGTAGAGCATCCAGGTGAGCACAAACGAAATCACAAAAACTACAGCCGGAATAATCCAGCCCAAAATCGGGCTTCCGATGCGCGCGGGAGCGTCTTGTAAAAAGCTCATCGCTGGCCCTTCTCGTCCGGTGGCTTTTGATTGCGATGGCGCTTGCGGTAGTTCAGGTACGCGAGCAGCATGCCCGCAAATCCCAGCGCGTAGGAGAGCAACATTGCCAAAATGAGACCTCCGGGAGGCGCTCCCTGCAGAATCAACGCAAGAACAGGTATTGCCGCGATCATTGCTTCTCCCAACGCGTGATGCTCTCCAGCCGCTCGAGGTGCTTCTTCTGCTGCTCTTCGTAGTCCGCGGAAACGGCCCGCAGCTTTGGATCAATCACCCAGTACATGAACGCGCTCGACGCGATTCCCAGCCCGAGCGTGACGTATCCAATTTTGCTGCCCAGCAGCGAAAGCGTTCCGCCGACGATAATGAACAAATAGCCGAGCGCGGAAAACACCGCGGCGATGAAGTCTTCGCGGCTCCAACGATTGGCGGAATCAGGCGTCCAACGGCGGCGAATGAAACCCAACGCTGGGTCGCGCTTGGGCTTCGGCTCCAGCAGCCCTCGCCGCTCCGCTTCGCGACGCACCGGCCCCCACCAGCCGACCGGCCGCGTCATCACGTAAAACTTCACTAAGTGATCCATGTTCTCCGGCGGCGTAAGCAGTGTAATCGGCAAAAAGACGATCGTACCCAGCGCCATCAGCAGCCAGAACTGAATGTAGTCCGGCAGCTGCGGAAGCACTCCGTAGGCGGGCAACACCCAAACCACCAGCCAGCTTGTGCCGAGGTTGGCGATCCAAGCGGCGAGAAATCCCCACGCATTGAATCGCCACCACACGACTTGCAGCAAATTCGGCAGCCAGACGCCCGCGGCCATCAGCCACAGCGCGAAGATCAGCCACCTGGTGATTTCCTGCATCATCGAGCCCATGAGGAACGAGCCAAGCAGCAGCCCGAGCGTGCTCAGGCGGCCGACCCACACCAACCGTTTTTCGCTGGCCTGAGGATTGACGTAATGCTGATAGAGGTCACGCGTGGCATACAGTGCACCGAGGTTCAAGTGCGAAGAAATCGTCGAAAAATGAATGGCCAGAATCGTCGCGAAGAAGAATCCCACCATGCCGACGGGCAAATACAAAAATCCCATCTGGAACCAGCCGATTTCGTACACCGCGCGGTCCTGAATGTTGGGATAAAGCGTGAAGAATCCGAGGATGGCTATGGCCCATAGGGAATCGCGGACGAGAATGAGCGCCGTGCCGGTCCATAGGCCGTAGCTGGCGTCGCGCACGGTCTTCGCGGACTGGATGCGCTGCGCTTCCGCGTACCAGTCAATCGTGGTGGCCATGCCCACGCCGCCGAGAATTGCGAACAGCAGCATGGTGATGAACCACGCGATAGGAAAGTCTCCGCTGAACATTCCAGTGAAATGGAAAATGTCCAGCCGCCATGACTGCCCCGTCGAATGCAGCTTGGCGATGATTTGCGCCGGCCCGCCTGCGGCAACGATCCCCCAGATGGACACCATCACAATCGAGGCGAAGGCAATCACGCCCTGCTGAAAATCGGTGATGATCACGCCCCAGTAGCCTGCCGCAAGCACGTACACCGCGCACACCGAAGAAAACAGTACGAGTCCATACCAAGTGGGCCAGCCCCAAATGAGCTGACACACCTTGCCCATGGCCATGCCCACCCAGCCGAGGATGAACATGTTCAGAAAAATCGCCCAGCCGGTCATCCAGCCGCGCATCAGCTCGCTGCCCAATTCTCCGAATCGCAGGCTCTGCCATTCCGCCTGCGAATAGGCCAGCGATCGCCGGAAGATGCGCGACGATACAATCGCGCTGATGGCACACCACGCGGAAAACAGCGTCACGAACCAGATGCCGCTCAAACCCTTTTCGTAAATCACGCCGGCGACCCACATCGGCGTGTCCGTGGCGGTGTGCGTCGCAAACACCGACGCGGCCGGCAACCACCAGGGCAGGCCGCGTCCCGCGAGAAAGAAGTCCGCCTGCGAGCGCTTGCCCAAGCGGTAGAAAACGATCCCGCAGCCGATCATCAGCACGATGAATGCGAGAATCCAGAACCAGTCGAGAGGGGTGAGCGTAATCATGCGGTCTACACACTCCGGCTTAGGCGGCTCCGGGTGTGTCGCCGGATGCTATGGCAAAGCGTGAAAGATGTAAAGACGATTGCGCGGACGAACTGCTATGGACGCGAGCGCGAAATCCAGTAATATGCAGCGCATCGGATTCTGTTGGGCCCGCCCGTGGGCCCGGTTGGAGGCAGCCATGAAGTACAGTGCAACAGAGTCTTTCGCGGCGGCGATGCTGATCGCGGCGCTGGTATGTTCGCCGCTGATAAATTCCGCGGCGCTGGCGGGCGATGAGCCCAAATCGCGTGCCGCCGAGCCGAGCGCAACCGCGTCCTACGTGCCCGACCTGCCGCCGCTGATGGTTCCCACGTCGAATGAGCTGCGCGAAGTAGTAGAACGCTACTCGACCGACCGCGCGGCCCTGCTGCGCCGTTTCGGTGTGGAATTCTCGCCGACACGCCGCGCGCGGCTGCGCGAGTTCAACGCCGCGTGGCAAGCGCGCCTGCAAACGATGGAGTTCGAAAAGCTCTCTGCCGATGCGCG
>DASYRO010000315.1:0-10427 GCA_036004385.1 Candidatus Acidiferrales bacterium | reverse complement strand
AAAGAAGTGGAACTGGAATTTGTCGCACAGGGCAAAGGCGAAAAATTGCCCGCGTACGAAGAAATCCTGCGCGCGGCGAAAGTGAGCGACGAAGAAGTCGCCTTCATGGGCGACGATATTCCCGACTTGCCGGTGCTCGCGCGTGTTGGCCTGGCCATCGCCGTGGCCAACGCCGTCCCCGAAGTGAAACGCGCCGCGCACTACGTCACCAAACACGATGGCGGCAACGGCGCCGTCCGCGAAGTGGTGGAATTGCTACTCAAATCTCAAGGGAAGTGGATTTCGGTTTTGAAAAAGGCTCGCGCGTGATACCGACTTGAGAATTATAATGCTCCTAAACGTATTTCGCGGATGTTTCCTGATTCTCCTTTCTTGCCTGATTTATCCACATACTGCGGCCTGCCAGATTGTTGACGAGATACCAGAACAAGTCAGGACTGTATTGAAGGACTTTACTCCTGATCTTGTTCCGAAATTGGAGGAGAAGGCGCGGGAAGGCGACGCAAAATCACAGTGGATCCTAGGATGGCTTTATTTTATCGGGCAGGCCGTCGAGAAAGATCGGACAAAGGCGATTCAGTGGATGACGAAAGCAGCGGCTCACGACATGCCATACGTACAATCGCACCTCGGGCTAATGTACCTATCTGCGAAGGAGATTCCAGGAAATTACCAAACCGCAAGGGAGTGGTTTCTTAAAGGGGCTGCTCGAAACGAGAGTGATGCGCTCAACGGACTCGGTGTCATTTATTCTGAGGGACTTGGAGTTCAGCCGAATGGAGAGGAGGCAATTCGATACTTTCGTAAAGCGGCCGAAGCTGGCTTTGACATGGCGCAATACAACTTGGGTTATCAGTACCTAGTGGGGAAGATAATCCCAAAGAACTACGAGGAGGCCGCAAAGTGGCTTGGACTTGCCTCCGAGCAAAATCACGTAACAGCGATCTACGTCTTAGGGGTCATGTATCGAGACGGACAGGGCGTCGCGAGGGACTTTGAAAAAGCACGGCGCCTATTTGTGAAAGGCGCCGAGCTAGGGTTCCCTCCGGCTCAGCAGAATGTAGGAGCGATGTATTACGCGGGGCAAGGCGTTCCCAAAGATCTGGTTGTGGCCTACGCGTGGATTAGCCTTGCGGTTGACGCAGGGTTCGAACCCGCCAGGAAAGCACTCCAGATCGTGAGTGAGCACATGACGCCTGATCAGATTTCGGAAGCCAAGCAAAAGGCACAGGACTGGAGCAAAAAGCACTGAGGCACGCTGAATTTCATGGAGCGGGCGATGGGAATCGAACCCACGTCCGCGGCTTGGGAAGCCGCTATTCTACCATTGAACCACGCCCGCTTTTTCCGTTGCCAGACGAAGGATATCATTGAGGTGTCGTCGTGGCAATGATGCAGCAAGGTATGGGACGAGATTTATGATTGAGTGATTTGTGATTTGCGATTGAGGACCGGCTTAATTTAGTTTCTCGCTGCAACTTAGCCACCCTGCCACTCTTCACCTCTTCAACCCTTCAACTTTTTAACTTTCAAACCTTCCAACTTTTCAACTCTCAAACCTTGTCGTCGGGCATGCGCTTGATTTTCCAGATTTCTTTGGCGTATTCGGAGATGGTGCGGTCGCTGGTGAATTTGCCCATGCGCGCGACATTGAGGATGGCTTTGCGGGCCCAGGCCTCGGGCTGCGTGTATTCGACGGCAGCTTTTTCCTGCGTGGCGGCGTAGGCGTCGAAATCGGCGAGGTGAAAATAATAATCGCCGAATTGCAGGATGCCGTCAGCGAGCGGACGGAAGAGCCCCGGCTCCCCGGGGCAGAAACGGTTGCCGAGCAGCGCGTCCATCACGCGCTTAATGTGCGGCTGGGAGCTGTACAGCTCCGTGGGGCGATAGCTCCAGTTCGCGCGGTGCTGCTGGATCTGCTCAGCGGTGAGCCCGAAAATAAAAATATTGTCCGCTCCGACTTCTTCCATGATTTCGATGTTCGCGCCGTCGAGCGTGCCGATGGTCAGCGCGCCGTTCATGGCAAATTTCATGTTGCCCGTGCCGCTGGCCTCCATGCCCGCGGTGGAAATCTGCTCACTGATGTCTGCGGCGGGCATGATGTATTCGGCGAGCGAGACGCGGTAGTCGGGCATGAACACGACGCGTAACTGGTCGTTCGCTTTGGCGTCCTGATTCACGACCCCGGCCACGCTGTTGATGAGGCGAATGATGAGCTTGGCTTTGGCGTAGCCCGGCGCGGCTTTGCCGGCGAAGACGAATACGCGCGGCACGGTAAGCGATTTGCCGTCTTCGACGATGCTGAAGTAGAGATGCATGATGTGCATCACGTTCAGCAGTTGCCGCTTGTATTCGTGAATGCGCTTGGCGTGGATGTCAAAGAGAAACTCTACGGGCGCGGATTGCCGCGTCGTTTCCCAGACGAGCCGCGCCAGCCGCTGCTTATTTTCCTTTTTGATGCGCAGGAATTCTTTTTGGAAGGCGGCGTCTTCGGCGAAGGGTTCCAGCGCCTTCAGTTTGCGCAGGTCATGGACCCAGTCTTCGCCGATGGCTTTGTGGACTTGTTGGGCCAGCTCCGGATTGGCGTAGAGCAGCCAGCGGCGATGAGTAACGCCGTTGGTCTTGTTGTTGAAGCGCTCCGGAAACATTTCCGCGAAATCCGGCACCAGGAACTTCTTCACCAGTTCGGAGTGCAACCGCGCCACGCCGTTCACCGAATGGCTGCCGACGATGGAAACGTGCGCCATGCGGATCTGTTTCGGCGTGCCTTCTTCGACCAGCGACATCCGCCGCATGCGGTCCAGGTCACCCGGCCATTTTGCTTTCACGCGCTCAAGGAAGCGCGAGTTGATCTCAAGAATAATCTGCACGTGGCGCGGCAGTACGTTTTCCAGCAGAGGCATGGGCCATTTTTCCAGCGCTTCCGGCAGGAGCGTGTGATTGGTGTAGGCAAACGTGGCCTGCGTGATTTCCCACGCTTTGTCCCAGGGGACGTCGTGATGGTCCACGAGCATGCGCATCAGCTCGGCGACGGCCAGCGCGGGATGCGTGTCGTTCAGGTGGATGGCGACCTTGTCGGGGAAGGCGTCAAAGCCGCGGTTCTGCACGAGGTAACGGCGCAAAATGTCGCGCAGCGCGCAGCCCACCAGGAAATATTCCTGCATCAGGCGCAACTCGCGCCCCTGGGCGATGGAATCGGAGGGGTACAGCACCTTGGAAATCGTCTCCGTGGAGATTTTTTGCTGGACGGCTTTGATGTAGTCGCCCTGCGTGAAAATATCCATGTCGAACTCATCCGACGAGCGCGCGGAAAACAGCCGGATGTAATTTGCGGTGCGCCCGCCGTAGCCGCACACCGGAAAATCATGCGGCAGGCCGACCAGGAGCTTCCAGTCCATCCACATGGGGACGGGCCCGCCGGGCGAGTCCACCGCCTGCTCCATGCGGCCGTACACGGGCACCCAGTAGATGCGGTCGCGCCGCTCGATCAGCCACGGCGAGCCGTAGCTCAGCCAATGGTCGGGCTTCTCGCGCTGCGCGCCGTTCTGAATTTCCTGGCGGAACAAGCCAAATTCGTAATTGATGCCGTAGCCGAAACCGGGCATGCCCAACGTGGCCAGCGATTCGAGGAAGCAGGCGGCCAGGCGTCCCAGGCCGCCGTTGCCTAAAGCGGCGTCAGGTTCGATATCCAGCAGATCGTTGAGCGTGGCGCCAAATTCCTGCGCGGCAATTTCGCAGACTTCATAGAGCCCGAGATTGCTCAGACTTTCGCGCAGCGAGCGGCCCAGCATGTACTCGATGGAAAGATAATAGAGACGCTTGGCGTCGTGACGCTGGTAGCGCTCCTCGGTTTCGATCATGCGGTCAATTAGGTGTTCGCGGACAGCCAGGGCGATGGCGCGGAATACTTCTTCGTGTGAGGCTTCCGACTTTCTGCGGCCAACGGAATAGCGCAAGTGATGCTCGGTGCAGGCGACGAAGTCGCGGACGGTTTCATCGCTCGGCGATTTGCCGGGAATCGTGGTGGTTCCCATTCGCAATCCTCAATGGAATGAATCTTAGCAGAATTTGTGTAGCGGCAACCTGCGCGGTTTTGTGCGCAGGTTGCCATTCCACCCGGGAAGCCCACCCGCATAAAACCAAGGCGGGTTGGGGCTACATAATCGTTCATCCGTGCTAGATTTATGGGCCATTGCCGTTCGCTGCGCGGGTAAACCCCTCGCTTCGCTCGGGATAAACTGGAGGGATGTGTGGCCTATCGCGATTTGCGGGAATTTATTCGCCGGCTGGAGAAAGAAGGCGAACTGAAACGCATCAGCGTGGAAGTGGATCCCGTGCTGGAAATCGCGGAGATTACCGACCGCGTCACAAAGGCCGGCGGGCCTGCACTGCTCTTTGAGCGGCCCAAGGGCTCGCAGATTCCTGTCCTTATAAACATGCTCGGCAGCGAGCGCCGCATGAACCTCGCGCTGGAAGTGGAAAAACTCACTGACGTCGCCGATCGCATCAATTCCTATCTTGCGCTGCAATCTCCGCAGGGCCTGATGGACAAGCTCAAGATGCTGCCCAAGCTGGCGGAACTGGGCGCGTTTTTTCCGAAGGCGGTTAAGTCCGGCCCGTGCAAGGAAGTCATCCGCAAAGATAATTTTTCGTTGAGCGAGCTGCCCGTGCTGAAATGCTGGCCGCAAGACGGTGGGCGGTTCATCACCTGGCCGCTGGTGATTACCAAGAATCCGGAGACCGGCAAGCGCAATGTGGGCCTCTACCGCATGCAGGTCCAGGGCGAGCGCGAAACCGGAATGCACTGGCAGACGCAAAAGCACGGCGCGGAACACTTTCGCCGCGCCCGAGCTAAGAATAAAGAAGGAAGAATTGAAGTTGCGGTGGCTATCGGCGCGGACCCGATCACCTGTATCGCCGGCGCGCTGCCTATTCCGCCGGACCTCGACGAGATGATGTTCGCCGGATTCCTGCGTCGCGAGCCGGTGGAGATGGTGCCGTGCGAGACGCTGGACCTGGAAGTGCCAGCCAACGCGGAGATCGTCCTGGAAGGCACGGTGGACTTGAACGAATTCCGCACGGAAGGTCCCTTCGGCGATCATACCGGCTTCTATTCGCTGGAAGGGGACTACCCGGTCTTCCGCATCCATTGCGTTACGCACCGCAAGGACCCGATTTACTTGACCACCATCGTTGGCCCGCCGCCGCAGGAGGATTTCTACATCGGCCACGCCATCGAGCGCATTTTCCTTCCGGTGATGCGCATGCAATACGCGGAAATCGCGGACATATCCATGCCCGCGGAAGGAATCTTCCATAACTTGATGATTGTGGCCATTCGCAAGTCGTATCCGGGTCACGCGCGGAAAATCATGAACGCCATCTGGTCGCTGGGACAAGCGATGTTCACGAAGGTCATCGTGGTAGTGGACCACGATGTGGATGTGCACAACTACCGCGAAGTGGTGTGGAAGGCGCTGTGCGCGATTGACCCCGAGCGCGACGTTCAGTACATGTTCGGTCCGGTGGATACGCTGGATCACGCCGCGCGCACGCAGGACTTCGGCTCCAAAATGGGCATTGACGCCACGCGCAAATGGCCAACCGAAGGTTTCTCCCGGCCCTGGCCAGACGAGATCAAGATGGACCCAGCCGTGAAGGCACGCATTGACGCTTTATGGAAGTCGTTGGGATTGCCGTGAGGTCGAAGTGGCACTTGGCCGGGATTCTTTGACGTGCAACCGCGTGCGAGAAGGATTTTCCACGTGGCACTTTTGGGCTGAGAATTGTGCGGAAAGGTGCGCGGCAAGCAAGGCCAATATATAGTGGCCCGTTCCAAGGCGACCACAACTATTTGCGACTATCGCCGTTCTTTACCCTACAAATGCCAGCAAAAACCAAAGCTTTGAGCACAACTGCCAAAGCGTTTGCTTGACACTTTTCCACTACGGTGACATAACCGCCCGAGAGAAACCCCTCCCGGCCGGGGTTTGGCACGTTCGAAGTGGCTTTGCGGCGCGGGTCGGCGCGTCCGGGGGTTTTCGGGGTGGACACCTTGGCGGTTGAATCGCGCGAAGTCATGAACATTCGCGAGGCTTCCCAGTATCTGGGCGTTTCGCCGGACACTCTTTACCGTTACATCTACGAAGCCCAGATACCTGCCTTCAAGCTGGGCAACCGCTGGAAGTTCAAGAAAACGGTGTTGGACCGCTGGATGGAGAAGAAGATCAGCACGTCCAGCGGCAGCAAGGGCAGAAAGAAGTAGGTTTGCGCCGTCGCGCAGTCCCCCGAAGCGGGATTGCGCAGCCGGCAAGTCCGCTACGGCGAACATCGAGAGGCCGTCATATGTTTGGCTCAGCGCAGAAAGAACTTGTGGGACTGGACATCGGCTCCAGCTCGATCAAGGCCGTCGAGTTGAAGCGCTCCAAACAGGGCTATGAGCTGGTCAGCTACGGCGTGAAGCGCCTGGAGCACGATACGGTGGTGGACGGCGCGATCATGAACGCACCGGAAGTGGCTGACAGCATCTCCAAGCTCTTCGACGAGCAGAAGATCAAGACGAAGAATGTGGCCACGTCCGTCTCCGGCCACTCCGTCATCGTCAAGCGCATAACCCTGCCTTCGATGACCGAGGAAGAGCTCTACAATCGCATCAAGGATGAGGCCAGCCAGCACATCCCCTTCGACATCGCCGATGTGAACTTAAGCTATCAACTGCTGGAGGCCATGGACACGCAGATGGACGTCCTGCTCGTGGCGGTGAAGAAGGACAAGATTTTGAACCACACCAACGTGCTGGCACAGGCCGGCAAGACTCCGACGGTTGTGGATATTGACGCTTTCTCCCTGCAAAACTGTTTCGAAGTGAACTATGACCCGGACCCGGGCCAGACCATCGCCCTGTTGAACGTGGGAGCCAGCGTGATGAGTATCAACATCGTGCGCGCGGGCATCCCGTTATTCACCCGCGATGTCTCCGTAGGCGGCAACCAGTACACCGATGCTCTGCAAAAGGAGCTGGACTTGGGCTTCGACGATGCCGAGCGCCTGAAGATGGGCGGCAGCGTCACCGGCGTCAGTGAAGAGCAGAAGGCCAATATCCTGCGCTCGGTTTCCGACATTCTCATCCTGGAAATCCAGAAGACCTTCGACTTTTTCCGCGCGACGGCCAGCGGAGAGAACATCCAGCGGATTTTTCTCGCCGGCGGCACGGCGCGCGTACCGGGCCTGGTCGATTTGCTGCGCGAAGAGTTCGCCATGCCCGTGGAAGAGCTGTACCCGTTCCGCAGGATTGTGATTAATCCCGGCCGTCATAACGAGGACGAGATCCGAGAGCTAGCGCCGCGCCTGGCGATTGCCGTCGGGCTGGCGCTGAGGAGTTTTGACACGCCATGATCCGGATCAACCTGCTTGGCCAAAAGCCTCCGAAGAAGCCCAGCGTCGCTGTGCCGGCGGGCAGCGCGGTAACGCTCGTCCTCCTTGTCGGCAGTCTTGCCGTCGCCGGAGGCCTCCTGTGGTTCTTTTACAACGACAAAGAAAAGCAGATTGTGAGCACGCAGGCCGAAGTGAATGCCAGGCAGAGGGAGTTGAACGAGTTAAAGGACATTAAGAACCGAGTGGACAAGTTGACGGCCGACAAACAGACTCTTGTCAAACAGTTACAGGTGCTTGACCAGCTAAGCCAGAACCGCACCGGCGGTCAGGAACTGCTGGATTCTCTGGCCAGCACAGTCATTCGCACCGATGGCGTCTGGCTGACGACCATGGAGAAGAAAGGCAATACGCTGACGCTGGAGGGCACGGCGGGGTCGGTGAACGCGGTGGCCAACTTCATTACCGAACTGAAGCGCTCCGGCAGGTTCGGCAAGGTGGAGATTTCGGAATCCCGGCAGGACGAGCGCAACCCCAATGTGGCAACTTTCCTGTTTAAGCTGACGGCGGAGTGGGTACCGCCGCAGAGCAAACCGGCTGCAGGATAGGGAGAGAGAAATGGCTATCAGTCTCCGCGAAATGTCGCTTCCCATGCAGGCGCTGGTGTTCGCTGTCCTTGCCGTGGCGCTGATTGCCGCCGGGCTATTTGTGCCGATGTCGCCGCTGAAGGAGAAAGATGGGGAATTGCAAACCTTGACGGCTTCTTTGGGCAAACTGAAAAGTGATATCAGTAACTTGCAGTCGGTTAGGAGTCAGCTGCCTACACTGGAACTCGAGATTCGCGGAGTCCAGGACCAGATCGAGAACCTACGGCAAAGAATCCCCTCAGAAAAAAACGCCGATGAATTCATTCGTGAGATGCAGCGCGCCGCGGCCGGCGCGGGCGTGAACATCCGTCGGCTGAAGGCGCAATCGGTGGCCGCGCGAGACCAATATTACGAAATGCCGTTCGAGGTGGAAATTGACGGCCCGTACTACGCCGTCTCCGATTTCTTCAACCGCTTGAGCAAGGTCAACCGCCTGATCAACGTGGGCGACCTTTCTCTGAAGAGCACAGTGGAAGGCGCCGGGAAAAAGTATCCTCTGCGCCCCGGAACTACCGTCACTGGCACGTTCACGGCGATTACGTTCTTTACCAAGCCGGGTGAGGCGCCAGCCACGGCGGGCGGCGCGCCTCCGACGAAGCGTTAGGAAGGAATAGAAAGGGTTCCTATGCGACGTGTAAAGCTATCAGCAACGATTGCAGGTATGGCTCTGTGGGTGGCGAGCTTGCTCGGCGGAGCCCAGCCGGGGGCTCTGGCGCAGGCCGCTCCGGCGAAGACCCCGGCGCAGGCTCCGGCGAAGTCACCTGCCAAAAATCCGCAGAAGGCGCCCGGCAAGGCGCAGCCGCCGGCTTCGAGCTTCCGTCGCGATCCATTCCAGCCGCTGATCAGTAAAGCGGAACCCGGAAAGACCATACCCGAGAATCTGCCGCCCGGGCCAGGTGGGCTGGTGGTTTCGACAATGCGTCTTGCAGGAATTGTTCGCGCGCCTAACGGCATGATTGCAGTGGTCAGCAATCCGCAAGGACGTGTCTACTTTATTCGCGAAGGCCAGGCGCTGTACGACGGCATGGTGGACAAGATCTCCATGGATTCAATAACCCTGCGTGAGCGAGGCAAGGACCCCTTCGGTAAGCCCGTGGATCGGCTGGTAGTGAAACGACTCTATCCGAGAGCAGGAGAACAGTGATGAAGAACAGCAGGCAGGCGTATTGGGTCGCAGCGCTGATACTGGCGACCGTGGTGAGCATGATCCCGCTCCGCGGGATGGCCGCCCCCGGCCCGTCTGCGCGGGTGGTGCGGGTGGAGGCGTCGGTGAGCGAGGGCGCGGTGCGCATCGAGGCGCGGGCCTCGGCGCCATTCGATTTCACCACCTACCGTCCGAGTGACAGCCTTTTTATCCTGGACATGTCGGGTGTGGTTCCGGCGGACGCGGGTCTGGCCCGCGTGCTGAAGTCCAGTATTGTGAGCAGCTACCGCGTGCTTCCATTCCGCGGCGGCGAAAAATCCATGGTGCGCCTGGAAGTGATTCTGCGTCCCGAGGCCGCGGGGATCGAACCGCAAATCGAGCGCATCGCGCCGGACCACATGGCTCTGGTGTTCGCCATGCCGGGCGTTGGGCAACTTGTGCCCGCCAAGATGACCCAACCGGTCAGCCAGCCGGCGAAGCCTCCTGCTGCGATGTTGAACAATCCGGCCACAGCCATTGAGCAGGTGCGCGTGCTCCGCGCCGAAAAATCAGCGGAAGTGCGCATCGAAGGTAACGGCCGCCTGGCATGCGAAGTGACGCGCCTTGCCAGCCCGGACCGCGTGGTGCTGGACTTTACCGGCGTCAGCGGACTGAAGGCGGAGAAGAGTGTTGCCTCCTCCATCCAACCGGTGAAGGCCGTTCGCTCGGGACGTTATAAGACGAATGTGGTGCGCGTGGTGATTGACCTGGATCGCAATGAATCCCATCGGGTGCGCGCGCAAGGCAATGTGGTGACAGTGGCTTTTGACTCTGGCCTCACCAGCCAGAAGCAGGAAGCGCCCGCGCCACCGGTGCAGGCCGCTCCAAGCAAGACCGAAGAGGTAGCGGCTCCAGTTTCCACAGAGCCTGCACCGCCGAAACCAGAGCCGGCTCCCATACAGACCGCCCACATGACCGCCATTCCAGTGGCCGGCCCCATCAATACGGAAAAGCTCCCGCTGCCCGAAACTCTCACGCAGCCGTCGGCCGCGCTGGCTAGCCCGGCACCGACCAAAGTACAGCCTGTAATCTCCGACGAGCCGAAGGCCGCGCCTCCCGCCGCTCCTGCACCGCAGGCGCGCACGTCGCAGGCCGAGCCGATTTCCGTCAACCTGAAGGACGTGGACCTGAAGGACTTCTTCCGGCTGATCCATGAAATCAGCGGCTTAAATGTTGTGGTGGACCCGGACGTAAAGGGCACGGTGACGCTGGTGCTCGATGATGTG
>DASYRO010000314.1:0-2289 GCA_036004385.1 Candidatus Acidiferrales bacterium | reverse complement strand
TTCGAGATCCAGCGCGGACACCGGCTTGCCCGTTTGCCGCTCGATGATGTAATCGAGCAATCGCTGCCTGCGCAGCACGCCCAGCGTCAGCTCCGTCGCCAGCGCGGCGTCGTCGCGCTTCACCGGCGATCGCGGATCATTCAACCTGGCGTGCAGCAATTCTCCGGCGAAGGCGCGCTCTGCCTCCACTCGGCACAGAATGTCGAACGCGATTCTCCGCGCTGTCGTCACCATCGCTCAAGGATTTTAACTGCACTTTCGTGCGAGGGAGAGGGCTGAAAGAAGGTTTTAGGAAGTTGAAAACCTTAGGGCGACTGGTAGCTCACTATGGGAGTCAGTCAAATTTATCGCCTGGCCGCAGCCTGGCCCCGTTGGCCCACTCGCGCGCGGCGGTGCGCTTCTTGCCTTCGACCTTTACAAACTCCAGCCGCAGCCGCGTGTTTTCGGCGCACGCGACAAAAACATCGGAACCGCGCATGATTAGTGTTCCCGGCTGTGCGTCCTCGCGTGTTTCGGCCGGGCGGCCCCACAGGTGGCAGAGCTGCCCGCGAAATGTAGTAAACGTGCCCGGCCACGGCTCGAGCCCGCGCATGCGGTTGTAAATTTGTCCTGCGGTGTGCGACCAATCGATGCGCCCGTCTTCGCGTCTCAGCATCGGCGCAAGAGTGGCCTGCGTGTGATCCTGAGGCGACGGCGCGATTTCTCCGCGGTCATATTTGCTAAGCGTGTCCACCATCAGTTCGGGCCCCGCGTCCGCCATGCGGCGCGCGAGTTGCGGCGCGGTCTCATCGGGGGAAATTTCGGTTCCCCAACGAAGGAGCGTCGGGCCGGTGTCCATGCCTGCGTCAATGCGCATGGTGGTCAGACCGGTGCGCGTCTCGCCGTTGACGACGGCCCAGTTGATGGGCGCTGCGCCGCGATATTTCGGCAGCAGGGAAGCATGCAGGTTGATCCAGCCGAGCCGCGGAATTTCCAGCAGGCGCGCGGGAACAATTTGACCGTAGGCAATAATGACCACGGCGTCCGGCGCGATGCGCTTAAAGAGCTCGAGCGCGGAATCCGATTTTATTTTCTCCGGCTGAAAAACGTGGATGCCGGCGTCCAGCGCGGCGTCTTTCACGGGAGAAGAAGCAATCTCCTGCCCGCGCCCGCGCGGCCGGTCCGGCTGTGTGACCACCGTTTCCACGGAGAAGTCCGGCTCGGCGATTAAGCGCTGCAGCGTGGGCAGCGCGAATTCCGGCGTGCCGCAGAAGACGATGCGCATGGGTTTCGTGAGCGGCCTACCAATCTCCGGCCTTGACCAGCTTGCGGATTTTGCGTTTGATGAGGTCGCGCTTCAGCACGCCGAGGTGCTGGATGAACAGTATCCCGTTCAGGTGATCCGTCTCGTGGCAGAACGCGCGAGCCAGCAACCCTTCGCCGCGCATCTCAAAAACTTTCCCGGTGACGTCCTGTGCGCGCACGGTGACGAACCGCGGTCGCAGCACGCTGCCGCGAAACCCGGGCACCGAAAGGCAGCCTTCCTCTTCGCGCTGCTCTCCTTCCATGTGGATGATTTGCGGATTGGCGAGAACGATTTTGGCTTCCGGGTTCTTGCCGGAGGTCACGTCAATGACCGCGAGGTGCATGGAAAGACCGATCTGCGGCGCGGCGAGGCCGACACCCTGCGCGGCGTACATGGTTTCGAACATGTCTTCGGTGAGAGTCTTCAACTTGTCGTTGAATTGAGTGACCGGCTGGGCGATTTTTTCCAGCACCGTGTCGCCGTATTTCACAACCTTATGGATCATAGATGTGTCTTGTCCGTTCCTTTGATCTGTGCGTTCTGCCCGCTCCGTTCAGAACGCGTCCAGTTGTTTCTGATAACCCTCGAAATTGCGCCGCGTTTCGGCCAGTGAGTCGCCGCCGAATTTTTCCAGAAATGCCGCGGCCAACGTGAGAGAAACCATGGCCTCGCCGATAACTCCGGCAGCGGGCACGACGCAGACATCCGCACGTTCGTACGCGGCCTTCACCGCTTCTTTAGTTACCAAGTCCGCGGTTTGCAGCGGCCTCCGCAAAGTGGAAATCGGTTTCAGGTAGCCGCGCACGACGACATCTTCGCCGTTGGTGATGCCTGCTTCAAGGCCTCCGGCGCGATTCGTGGCCCGCGCAAATCTTTTTTTCGCGGCGTCGTAGCGAATTTCGTCCTGCACCTCCGCGCCGTAGGAGGTTGCGTTGCCTACACCGCCGCCGATTTCCACTGCCTTCACCGCTTGAATGGACATCACGGCTTGCGCCAGTCGCCCA